>CAYYVO010000001.1:0-11271 GCA_964475175.1 uncultured Dehalococcoidaceae bacterium
GACGGTGGTAGCCTATGGCAGCACCGGTGCTCAGGAAATCGAAGCAGATATCACCGGCGCCACGGTACAGCTCAACCTGGTATCCCTTCCGGACGGTGCGGTAACGGTGCAGATTGGGGACAATACGACCCTCCCCACCTCGCTCATACTTGGGGAATTCGGTGAGACGGTGGCTATTCATGGTCCCGCTTCTAAAGCTATTTGGGCGCGGGTTACCTCGGGCAACGCTACCGCCCATGGCGCCGGTGTTACACTCCTGAATTCCTCGTGGAACACGGTAACCGCTGACGGCTCCGGGGACATCTCTATTATCGCCGGTGCGCCTAACACCGTCATCGAAGTGGCCACGGCCAATATTCTCGACGCGTTTATGCTGGAGCTGCCCAGGACAGTGGACAACGGCAAGTATTCATCAATCGACGCTACGGATAACAGCACGCTTTTCATCAGCTGCTACAACGAGAGCGACGGCGACCTGATGTTCGCCCGGTCCACCGATGGCGGCGCTAGCTGGTCGCTTACCAATATCGACGACCCCGCTACGGCGGGTAGTCCACCTGACCCCACCGACCCCACGGAAGATATCTATGATGTTGGCCAGTACAGTTCCATCGATGCCCTTATAGCCGGAGACGTATTCATCAGCTATTTCGATGCCACCAGCGGCAGCCTGAAGCTGGCGCAGTCCAGTGACAACGGCACCAGCTGGACGAGCTTCCCCGTGGACTCGGTCGGGCTCGTGGGGAGCTATACATCTATTGCCGCTATCAGCGCTAATACTACTTTCATCAGCTACCGTGATATCGGCGATGAGGATCTCATGGTGCTCAAACCGGTCACCACCCGTACCTGGTACCCCGGCATTATCGCGCCGGATACATTCGATGTGGATATGGATGGCGACGGTGCACTTGATTCCCTCTATTTCGTACTAACCGACCTGGGCAGCGACGGTGATATTGATCGCATGGAGCTTTCTTCCGACAATACCAGTTTCGGCCAGCCCGACGTGTCTGATTACAAAGTGGATACAAACAATGACGAGCGATTCGAAGCGGGCAGCGGGAATATATCCAGCCAGGATATAACTCTTGGTGGACAGTTGTTCGGGGTCTCGTTTGAAAACATGGTATCCGGCGGTATTGCCAGTGCGTATATTACCAGCAAGACGTGGTATGAAGGGACCTTTACTATCGATATCGATGCTGACGGCATGGCGGATGATATTTTCGATTTCGCACTTTCGGATGCAGACTCGGATGGGCTCTATGACGTCATCGATATCTCCACCGATGACATGACCTTCGGTGAAGGCGCCCTCTCCGGGCAGGTTCCCCGGCAGACAGGCTTTGATGATGACGAGCAGATTCATGCATCCGATCTGGATAAAGATGTCCGCCTGGGTGATTATTATACCTTCGAGGTATCCCTCTCGGACCATCCCTACACGGCTTTCCCTGATGCTACCCTGGAAAGCAGGACGTGGCTCACCGCCGCACATGATATAGCAGCCGGTATAGACAGCATTGTCAATGACCGGGTGTACTATGCCCTTACTGATACCGATTCCGATGGACTTTACGATGTTATGGATATCTCGCTTGAGCTGGACCCGGCGCTCCCTCCAACCTCGATATTTGGTAACGGAAATTTGAGTGATAATACCGTGAATACAGGCAACGATGAGCGTATCAGCAGCGCTGCTACCCTGGACTACGGCGCGCCGCCGTGGAGCTTCGCCACGGACTTTGATATTCACCCGGGCGATGTCGATGGCGAGGATGTCTTTATGACACCGCAGACACGCTTTATCGGGCAGTTCGTCTTTGATGCAGGTGCCGACGGTACCGTCGATTCGCCCGGAGTTGATGATCTTTATTACGCCCTCTCGGATACCGACGGGAACGGCCGTTACGAGACTATGGATATCTCTTTAGGCGACCAGGTATACGGTGATGGTCTGCTTACCAATGAGTGGATTCAGGTTACCAACGATGAGCGTATCAACGCCGGCACCACCATGTATATCGGGGATACTTACGCTATCCGGGTAGAGTTTGTTCCCGACCCTCTGGTGCAGCCGGTCGATGCCCGCATACTTCTGGTCTCGAAAGCCGGTACTCCCGTTGCCTTTACCAGTTGGACAGGCTGGTATATCGACGCTGACGGCGATGCCGTAGACGGCGAATGTATTCACTTTGTCCTGACGGATGCCGGAGGCGGTGGGGCCATAAGCTCCGATGGTGTGGTTGATACTATTGATATATCTATCGGCGATCAGGTATATGGGGAGGTTGGTAGCCTCGATGATGGTTTTATCGATTTTGATGATATTGACAATTCTAATGATGAGAGAATCGCCTTCAGCGATTTCCCGTATCTTATACAGCTGGGTCTGCACTACTTCCTGGTAGAGGCCGACACCGCTGTCTATGACGATACGGATGATGCGCGTATAACGTCACGGTGGTACGTGGGTACTTTCCCGGTCGATGTAGATAATGACCAGATAGATAATATCCTCGACTTCGTACAGGTCGACCCCTATTCCTACGGTCTTTATACCGTCTTCGAGCTTGACGGTGACGACAGCGACAGCTATGACCCCTCCGAGGTACATGCCAATACCGGTGTCACTGACCATCTCTGGGATGTCTGGGGCACCTCTGGCACCGATGTCATTGCTTTAGGGTACGGCGGCAGGATTTTACACTATGACGGTACCCAGTGGGGCAACATGAGCAGTACTACCGTGAACAACCTTTATGGTGTCTGGAGTAGTTCCAGTTCTGATGCCTTTGCCGTGGGGGACTTCGGCACTATACTGCATTACGACGGTACCAGCTGGATACCGATGAACAGCGGCAATACCAGCCTTCTTGCGGATGTCTGGGGCAGTGATGCCTCCGATGTCTTCGCCGTGGGTTACGGCGGCACCATCCTGCACTATGACGGCGCTAACTGGATGCCTCAGGTAAGCGGTACGGCGAATCGCCTTCTGGGCGTTTGGGGCAGCTCATCGGATAATATCTCAGCCGTAGGGTATGACGGCACCATCCTGCATACAACTGATGGCGGTGCCAACTGGAACGTCCAGGTAAGCGGCACGGCGGAGCATCTTACCGATATCTGGGGCAGTTCGCCATCCGATATTTTTGCTGTTGGTCATGGTGGCACTATTCTGCATTATAACGGCGTTAACTGGAGTCCCCAGGTCAGCGGCACTATCGAGAACCTTACCGGTGTTTGGGGTACTTCCCCCGCTGATGTCTTCGTGGTAGGGTACAGCGGCACTATCTTACATTACGACGGTACTTCCTGGGAGGAGATGGAAAGTCATAGCAGGCATGATAATGCTGCTGTCTGGGGCAGCGCCACGAACGATGTCTTCGCCGTGGGGTATGTGGACACCCGGTTGCACTATGACGGCCACGACTGGACTTCTCTCAGCAATGGACTACTCGTAGACCTGAATGGCCATCGTATCTGGCTGGAATACTGGGCCAATCCGGCCCAGACCGACTCCGCAGTACTTACCGACGGTAATATACTGGAAATTTGCCGGCGGAATGCATCCCAGTGGGTCTTCAGAATACCTTCAGACCCCCACCATCCCGAAGGCACGCAGTCACAGATAAGAATCAAGATTGCATTGCCGGACGATGTTGCCACCGGCTTCTATAAGCCCCTCATCACTATCGATACACTGGGTTTATAGCGACACCGGCGCAGGGTTTTTACTGGTGGAATAAACTTTAAGGTGGGCTCGGTCTTTGTGAAGTAAGCTGGAAACCCCCGAAGATACCGCCCTTGGAAAGACTATAAACAAGGTCAGGAAAAATTTACTCACCATTGAATAAACCTCGGGGTGTCTGTGTTTTTATCGTAACGTTATGCAAAAGCCGCTGATGACCTGTTTGCCGAAACCACAACCATCCAGTTTCGCAGGGCTATACCCTGAAGGCGTTATTCTAAAGCTTCAGTCAGGTCTCGGGATGTGGTCACCCATCCGAAAACCTCGGTAACATTCCATATGGTTGCCTCTTGGGTAAAATCCGGGCCAAGATTACCGCATCCGTCACTCACCAGTACCGGGAAGTACTCGTGAAAGAAGGCATCTCTTAGCGTTGATTCAACACAAACGTTGGTAGCAAGACCAATAAATATCAGGTATTTTATCTTTTGTACCTTCAGGATTTCGTCGAGTTTGGTATTGACAAAGCCACTATACCGGCTCTTATTAATAACTTCGTCTCCCGGCAGGGGCTGAAGTTCGTCAATTATTTCCCAGTCCCAGGTGCCGTTTATCAAAAACCTTCCCTTCCACTCCGGATGCTCCCGCATGGCTATTAATCCCAGCTCTTTCCAGTAGTTAGGCGATTCCGGGCCCCCGGCATCGGTAAGGTCGGGGCTATAGGTCATCTTGAGATAGATAATTTTTATACCTTTGCGACGTGATGTATCGATTAATTTCTTGTCAGTCTTGATAACTTGTTCCACCATCGTTTCATCGAGTATTCCCAGTATATCCAGCATCCCGTCCTTTTTACAGAAGGCGTTTTGCATATCGACTACGATGACAGCGGTCTTCTCGGTATCCAGCTTGATAGGTTCGGGCTTAGCCGAAACAACCACTTCCATGCTCGTTCACCTCACCTGATTAGCGTTTTAATTCCTTATATTTTAAGATAAGGCTTGCATCACCAGATTAATATTTTCGGACGGTGTATCCGGCGGGACCTCCCAGTCTGTAGTCAGAAAGACGCCGCGTTCAAACCCGCCTGATAAATTTGAATCTAAATAGTCCTGCAGCTCGCTTTTAGGGGATGTCATCAGGCGCGTGGGAACGGCATTCCCCAGGGTGCAGCGTCGTCCGCCCTTTATTTCGTTCCAGGTATGCGGGTCAATCCCCGCAGCGACTATTCCATCAAAGCCGAGGTCTATAAGACTGGATACATTATCAGGCGACGTCTCGCCGGGCAGCAGGACTGAGAAAGCATTGTAGAACCTGACCGTGTTTATAATGGGTGAGAGAGTCGATTCCAGCCAGCCAAGATGCTCGGTGGGTAACACAACCAGCAGCCGTTCAGCAACCGCGATAATATCCAGTTGCAGCTCGCAGTAGATTTGAATCACCTTCAGTAGAAAGCTGGCGGCAGCCTCAATCTCCTTCTTGACCTCTTCCGGCTTCTCTATAAAATCCTTTATCGGGTCTCTACCCGTTAGGCCCGCTGTCAGTGTCAATGGACCTGTGACGACGGCAGCTAGAGCCAGGTCCTGCCCGGAGACCATATTGATGCGCCGTAAGGACTCGATGACCGTACCAAATCTCCCCGTTTTACCGGTACTCTCGACATTAATGTCTTTGAGGCGATTGAAGTCGAACTCATTGGGAGGGATGGGGATGGGAGTTTCATAGTCGCTCCTCCATTTGAAGGGGCAGCCGCATAGCTCCATTTCCAGCGTAGAGTCAAAGCAGCTGGCGATAGCATCATAGCCATATAATTTTCTGGCATTCTGGAGACATTTAGTATATTGGGTTGGGTCGCCGAACATCTTTTTAAGGGGAATTTGTTCCAGTCTGGCAGCATGGGTAAATACCCAGGGAATAAAGGGCAAACGCGGCAGGTCAGCCGATTCGAAAGCGCTCCTGACCAGCCTTTTCAGGGTTATCGTCGTATCCATATCTCGTGTGATGAGCCGGCTATAACCGGATTATTTCTCTGGTTTTTTCGCCATCGGGCCATGACCCGTAGTATTCCAGTATTTCTTCAGCGGGCTGCAGCTGCGACCATTCTTTTTCGAACTCCGCCCAGGTCATACCCCGGGATTTCCTGTCTTCTCGCTCCTTCTCCCGCAAACGTTCCGTCTTCTCGATATCGGCTTCCAGAGTCTCGGGGTCATAAGCTACATGATAGACATTTTCCGCCGTCCATTGAGAAATGACTTCTTTCCTCAGGTCGTCCATGACCATCTCGGGGTCTCTCTCCAGCACATCACCATAACCGCCGCCTCCCCCGCTGAAAACAACCCAGAGGTCGCCGTTTTCCATTACGTGCGTCTTTTGAAATATGCTGCTTATTTTGTATTCGCCCTGGATTGTTTTCTCTGAGATAAGCTCCGTGGAGCTCGTGGGGATATCTTTGTCTCCCCTCTTCATCTTCTCCCATAAGTTGGTATGCAGTACCTCGATACCCGGCAGTGTCGCCGGCGGATAGCCGCCGTAAAGGCCGATACAGTTGCGGATTTTACTGCCTTTCACGTGGCTGTTATAAAGGGCATAGTCCATATAATTAACGGCGTAGATAGTTTCGGTACCGGCGCCGCCGCGATACTTGCCGAAACCAACGCTGTCCTTGCAGAGCTTGGCGATTAGGTTAAAGAACTGGAACTCGTTTTCGATATCTTCAATATCCGGTGCCCTGCCGGTGGGACAATGGGAGAAACCGTAGGCATCGACGCCATCCATGTCCGACCGCGCGCCGTGTCCTTCGGTATTAAGGCCGAAGGCGAGGAAATCGGCGATAAGAACGCCCCACTGGTTTTCACCCGAGACGATAACACCGACGCCGGTATTGCCGGTAGCCGATGCCACCAGTTCTCGCTGGGGGCTATCGAACATCAGCTTGCTCATGCAGATAGTGCCCAATGTCATGGCACCGTGGCATGAAGGTGCGCTGTTGCTCTGGGCTGCCTCAAAGTGAGGATTGAACATGCACCCCTGGGGGACTATCCACTCCATGGGGGCGAATATCCCGGCAGAGACCGGTAAATCGCAGAACGAGTAGGACATCAGGTGTATAGCCACATTGGCAGCCAGCGCATGGGGCATGCAGTGCTGCGGGCTGTCCGTTTCGGGTGAAGTACCGGTGAAGTCCCATATCAACTGGTCATCTTTTTTATGAAGCGTGAGAAAGTTGCGCACCAGCCGGTGCTTTTCACCGACAATATCCATAAAGGTGACCGCCCGGTAGGTGCCGTCGTTCCACTCCCGGATTCTACGGCGGGTGCCCTCTTCCGCTTCGATTATCGTTCGACGAAAGAGCCCCTTCACAAAATCGTTGCCCTTCTCCTGGGCCAGCGATACGAGCCTTTGCCGCAGGCGGTCGGCGGCGCTCAAGCGGGCCCGCATGTCAATCGCCTGCATACGGGGCGCGCGTGACATCAAGTTAACGCACATCTCCACGAGGTCTTCACGGAGGCTGAAGTTCTCACCTATCTTGATGGGCGAGAGCAGCATGCCCTCGTCATGCCTTGTCTTGGCAGTGAGAGGCATCCCGCCCGGTTCGCAGGCGCCGGTCTCCGGCTGATGTACCGCGGCGTTTGTCCAGGCGATAAGCTCACCATCATTGAACACAGGCATGACAACAATCTGGTCGCAGTTATGAATGCCGCCATAGAGGGGGTCCGAGCAGTAGAAGATATCGCCGTCCTTACAGCCTACCGTGGGCTCCGTTAGCCATGTTTCGGCCACGTACTTTATCGGAAGCTGGCCGACCACGGCATGGAGATAGGTACCGCACCACGCTGCCACCATGTTACCGGTGGGGGTATAGATGCCCGTGACTACGTCTCCAGAGCGGAGCATGCTGCTGACACCCAGTTTAATGAAGACCTCCTTGGACTCAAGCAGGAAGTTATTCAGCTTTTCGGTGTAAATTTCATAATCGCCGGGCTGCAGTAATTCCATGCACTCCAGTTCGTCATCTGTGGGTGGACTCGGCTTAATCCATTCCAGTAATTTTTGTGGATCCGGCCTCATATCATACTCCCTTCTCGATTATCAGATTGTGGTATTTATCTACGGAAAGCCTGTATCCGGGCGCCAATACGACAGTAGTATCCTCTGCTTCTATAACGGCTTCACCATCGATAATATTGCCGTGTTTCAGCAGTTTAGCTTCATAGATAGGCGTGGGACGGAAGCTGCCGTATTCCGTCCAGTAGACTTCCCTTTTACCTTTCAGGGCGTCTTTATCCGGCGTCTCCTTGGCCAGCGGATAAGTGGGCAATTCGGGTTTGGGATGGTCCACGGTGGCGCGTAAAATCAGATTTAGTACATCCACGCCGCCCTGCGGATAGGCCGATATGCGATTATAGACCCGGCAGTATTCATCCTCGAAAGCCTGGTACACCGTCCTGATGTCATCCTCGCTGTTGATAAAAAGGAGCGGGGACATGAAACGTAGGATATTAAGCTGGCCTCCGTATTTGGCTTCTATCTCAAGGCCGAATTTAATAGACTCGACGGAAAATCCTTCGTTCGTTATGTCTTTTATCGCTTTCTCCTGCAGACTTCTCACCGTGTTATTGAAGACATCGTAATCATCGAAAGGTTTCATTGTCCCGGCGGCAAGCAGGGGCAGGCGAAGCGATTGTTCATAGAGATGCAGGATATCCATGGTGGAGGAACCGTAAGCACAGAACACCGGTGAGAACGGGAAGGCGACGATTTTATTGATTCCGGCATATGGCCCGTAGGAGCAGCAATGAGTGGGGCCGGCCCCGCCAAAGGCAAACAGGATAAAATCGCTGGGCTTGTAGCCCCTGAGGAATGTCTCCTTGGCGATAGTATCGCCCATATTAGCATCGACTATCTTCTTTATCAGCAGTGCTGCCTCTTCCACCTCAATCCCCAGGGGTTGGGCGATTTTTTCCCTGATTGCAGATACTGCCTTTTCTTTAACCAGCCTTATACGTCCGCCGTGATAGTATTCCGGATTGATATAGCCCAGTACGATATCGGCATCCGTAACGGTGGGGTCGGTACCGCCCAGGTTATAAGAGGCAGGTCCCGGCATGGAGCCGGCACCCTGAGGTCCGACCTCCAGCCTGTTACCCATGACGGGATTCAACCAGGCGATAGAGCCGCCGCCGGCGCCGATAGACCTCGTCTCCAGGACGGTCATGTCCACCCACCAGCGGTCTATGAGCGGATGGTACTGGTAGAACCGACTGCTGCCGGCTACTACCAGGCCCAGGTCAAAGCTGGTGCCTCCCATATCGCTGACTACAATATTGTCATACCCCAGGGCATTGCCGACACTGGCTCCACCGATGAGCCCGGCCACCGGGCCCCCGTTAAAGGTCTGGATGGCGGCGGTGCGGAAAACCTCGGCCATGCCGCCGCTGTTGTGCACCATCATGATGACCTTGTCGTAGCCGGAGTTCCGCAGTTCGTCACCGGTACCCGAAATCTGCTCCCACATGGAGTAGTGCAGGTAGGCGTTCAGAATCGTAGTCACCGTGCGGGTATATTCATTCTGTTTAGGAGTTACTTCCGAAGAAAGTACCACCGGCATAGCGCCGAGATAAAAATCCGGGTATTCTTTTCTGATAATTTCAGCGATTCTCTTTTCATGAACGGGATTAACGTACGAAAACAGCAAGCTGACGACGAAACCCCTGGCGCCTCTGTCGACCAGGTACTGTATCTTTTCCAGGAGGTCTTCTTCATCGAGGGGCCTGACCACCTCGCCGCGGGAGTTAATCCTTTCCTTGACTCCTACCGTCATTTCTCTGGAGATAATCGGTTCCGGCTTGACGATGCGCGCCAGGTTCCTGATTTCCCTGAAGGTCAACTGGTCTGACCACGACGCACCTTTGCCGATGGGAACGATGTCCTCGAATCCTTCCGTGGAAATCAGTGCCAGCTTGGGGCCCGTCCTTTGCAGCAGGGTATTCATGGCTATAGTCGTGGAATACCTGACCACGTCCGTACTTTGCAGCAGTTCTTTTAGGGGAACATTAAGCAGTGCCGCCGCATCTTTTATCGCCCGCATGAAGCCGACCGAAAGGTTATATCCGGTAGTGGGAGTCTTGGTGAAGACGGTCTTGCCGTCATAACTCAGAAAAAGGTCGGTAAACGTCCCGCCGATATCGACATCGAGAGAAACCTTCATTATTTCACCTGCCTTTTCCTTATTTCTTTCCCGTTCCGGCTGTAATATATTTTTCCTTGAGTTTGTCTATGTCCAGTTCGATATCGTGAGTAACCGGGTGCCCTGGCGGCAGCATCTCGTTTTCGACCATCGTGCCGCAACCGGGACAATAGAACTCTACCAGCATGGCCCATTTCGGATCCGGCGAGAAAGTAAAGGGGCCTTTCAAAGGATTATTATATATGGTGTTCGGGTCTTTTCTGATATATACAAGACACCCTTTCTTATAGCTCTCTCTGGCGGAGATAAGCTCATATCCGCAGCGGTTGCAGCACCAGAGTTCCTTTTCTAAATCTATGTCCAGATTTTCGGTTATTTGCCGCTTGGTACCCATCATTACCTCCTTCTCAGTCCGGCTCGATGACGCCGTTCAGCAGAGTGTCAACGGTAAACTTCTTCCCCCCGGGAATCAGTATCGTCGTATCTTCGCTCTCGATGACGGCCGGCCCACGGACAATATTGCCGCATTCGAGCTTGGATTGCCCGTAAATTGTTGTTTCTATAAATCCATCTTTCCAGTATATGTCCCGGTGACCTTTCAGTGCTTTCTTCGGGCTATCCCCGACCGGTTCATAATGAGGTAGTTCCGGATGGACCGCTGTGCTGGTAGCCCGCAAACGATATATGTGAACCTTGAGTTCATCGACAGCACCGAGTTTGTTTTGCGAGATACAAGCATCAATAATTTTATCGATATCCTCCTGCCTTTCTACAAGACATACGGGAGATTCGCAGAATAAAGGGGTGGCGCCGTACTCTATTTCCAGTTCCAGTGAAAAGGACACCTTTTCCGGCGGGAAACCCTCTCCCCTCATATCACGTAGCGCAGAGTTCATCAGCCCATTAACCACTCCATTAAATTCCTGCATCTGCGACTGGCCGGATTTACGTTTGAGTGAAGTCCTCGAAAGGGACTCGTAGGTGTGGAGGACATCGGCACATGAGGAACCGAAGGCGCTGAAAACGGAGCTGAACCTCGGGCAATATATCCTGGATATACCCACCTTGTCAGCAATACCGCAGCAATACAGACCCCCGGCACCGCCGAAGGAAAAAAGGACGAAATCGTCTGGATTATAGTTACCTCTGGTAATCAAATCACTGATTCCCTCAGCGCAGATTGTTTCCATAGCCTCTGTTATTAACCGGCTGCATTCTTCCACGGACAGCCCCAGCGGTTTCGCCAGATTATCCTGGATAACCTCCCTGGCTATGTCCGCGTCCAGACTTCGTCTTCCTCCCAGGAAATAGTCGGGGTCGATATAGCCCAGAACAACACAGGCATCGGTAGCGGTCGCCTCCGTACCGCCGAGACCATAACAGGCAGGGC
>CAYYVO010000001.1:11281-29416 GCA_964475175.1 uncultured Dehalococcoidaceae bacterium
GCTGATATCAGCGCTGGTCCCGCCGATATCCATGCTGGCCACGTACGGCAGGTTGTACTTACGGCTTAAATAAGCGCTGCCGAGTACACCGGACGAGGGACCGGAATTATAGGTCATAATGGCCGTTGTCTTGGCTACCCTGGCCACGCCGCTATCGGCATGAGCGACCATAAGCGGTTTTCGGTAACCCAGCTTTCTAACATCATCCTCTGCCTTGTACAAAAAACGGACCATATCGGGATGGAAGTAAGCGTTCAGCAGGGCCACATTTGTGCGGGATGCTTCATCAGTCGTTGTGCTTACCTCGCTGGAGAGCAGCATTGGTACAGCCCCCAGGTAGTGCTTCGGGTAGTCGTCATCGGCTATCTCTCTAACCTTTAATTCGTTAGCAGGGTCAATATGGGCATGATAAAGGCTGACCACGATGATTCTCGCCCCGCGGCCCAGCAGACTGCGGATGGCTTGCCTTACCTGCTCGGTATTCACATCATTTTTACCTGCCTGTTCAGTAATACCGGCTACCATCTCGCCGGGAATAATAAAATCAATAGCCGGACTCCTGCCGTCTGGTGAGTACAGGCTCTCTTCAAATCCTCTGGTGACAATCAATCCCAGTCTGGGCCCGGATCTCTGTATTAAGGTATTGGTGGCATGGGTCGTGGAAAACCTGATAATTTCAGTGTCATGGAGCAGTTGTGGTACGGTAATCCCGAATTTTGCAGCGCCTTCTTCAATACTCTTAAGAAAACATACGCTTAAATCATGGGGAGTCGTATCTACCTTTACACTTTCGATTCTGCTACCGGAGGTAAAAAATCCGTCAGTGAAGGTTCCGCCATTATCTATATCAACAGTAAATTTCATTTGGGGCCATCCTGTAATTTAGCGTTAAATATTTATAGAACTTTCGTACGGGATATGTCAAATATGGTGTCTGCACCAGGAAGAACATCTGTGAAAGCAAGAGGTTGTTGCGACCCGGCCCCAGATACTGGCCGAAGATGCGACGAGTGTAAGGTTATAGTTAAAGCATTTTTCAATCGTTCCGACAAACGAATGCAGGGAACATATCGAGTCAGGACTGGGGAATATTGAGCTTGGTTGTCAATGATGACGTTTCCACTTCAACCCAAAACCTTTGCCATCCAAATTAAGTCAAGGATTGAAGGCAGAATTATTATAGCTAGTGGTACCCGGTACCTTACCGGTTATGCTGTTGGTATTATTCTCCACCTGGTGACGAGTATTATCTTTGGAATTGTTTACGTTGTTATCGCTAGGATTGCCGGCTTCGACCCGCTATGGGCGGTTGCTATTGCCGTTTATGTTTTCGTGCTGTGGCTGGCTATGCTGGTTGTAGCGCTACCTGTTGCCGGGCAGGGGTTCATGGGAAACAGGATTAGGAGTTCTGTATGGCTTGAGCAACTTGCGCTGCATGCCGTCTTACCCAGCAATAGAAATCAACTTTCATGACTGTTTAACCTCTCTATTTGTCAGTGCATTATATCGGCGGTCTTTAACAGATGTAGGTATTTATGTCGATTTGAATAATGCTGCCCAGACTATAGCGTCCAAAATAGCGGTGTGGAACGCAAAATACGCACTACCGACAACCGCTGCCCAGTAGGCAATACCGGTTCCTTTCGTTTCTAAGCTTAGAAGGGCCCATACGAGAGCTATTGAGGCCAGACCCACAAGAGCTAAGACGACACGAATCCAGACCCACATACCTGTGCTAGGATTCCCCACATACAGATTAGTCAGCGGCATCCACAACGCCGAGGGTATAAGAATAACTAGAAATATCGCGTAAAACAGGCTGAAACCAAACACTCCGGCTATGCTTACTTCAGACGGATTTAGCCGGAAGAGGATGAAATAGAGGAAGGCGAAGTACCCCAGAGCTGACAGGATCATTGAGACAGTATATACCGGCCTGATATTTGCAGGAACGCCGCCCCACAGGACGTTCGCCCCACCCGTTTGTCCGCTAAGCCCGAAAATATAGCTGCCGATAACGGCGGCTCCCCCGATAACGTTTATGATGAGAATAATTATCTGCTGCATTGCCATAATATTACCTCCTTTACCCTTTTACCTCAGATCGTCTAATAGCTACTAATAATACTCCCGGACCACCATGAACTCCCAGGCCAGCCCCCAGTTCCGCTATAGATATCTTCTCTTCGGGTATAAATTCACTCAAGCGTTTTTTTAATTGGTTCGACTGGTCTGCAACCTTACTATGTACTATGATAAGTTCGCTTATCGGGATATTATTCTTTACAAATTCATGAATTTTATCCATGCCTTTGCTAATCGTTCGCACCAGCCCGGCCCGAACGATTTCTCCATCATGAAAAGTAAGAAGAGGCATTACGTTCAGAATCCGTGAAGCTGTAGCGATACTTTTATTCACCCTGCCGCTTCGGGCCAGGTATTTCATCGTTTCAAACATGCCGAACATATCGACCTGCGCTATGGTTCTATTTGCTTCATCGGTCACGTCTTTTATACTGGCGCCGGCTTGCGCCAGCCTTGCTGCTGCCATAACAACCAGTCCTAAACCAGCAGAGTTGAACTTAGAATCGATAACCTCAATATTACACCGGCTCTTCAGTGTTTTCCGAGCAATCATCGCCGAGTTATGCGTGCCGCTAATTTTGGAAGATATATGTATTGACACTATCCCGTCTACGGCATCACAGTACTCTTTATAAACACGGGAAAAATCTTCCGGGTTAGGTTGTGAGGTTGCGGGATGAACCGGTGAAG
This sequence comes from uncultured Dehalococcoidaceae bacterium, assembly GCA_964475175.1. GTDB lineage: Bacteria > Chloroflexota > Dehalococcoidia > Dehalococcoidales > RBG-16-60-22 > CAYYVO01. The sequence goes on from CAYYVO010000001.1 coordinate 14,057, forward strand.
ATGTTAACATTGAGTAGAACTCGTCACCCCGGATATCGACCCCATCGCGGTAGGTTTTATCACCGAAACGAACATATATGGGTACTACCCTGATACCGAGTCGGTTTGCCGTGTCCTGAGGTATGTCGGAGGTACTGTCAGTTATCACCTGTACTTTCATTCTCCTTCCCCCCGCTTACAACTGTTGTAAAGCCCCCGCCATTAGCGAAATCCGCTCTAAAGCTAGGCTGAAGTCATCAGAACCGGGAAGAAAACCTGCCAAGCCAGCAGGGCCTTGGCAGTAAGACTGAGAATTATATATACCTTCTCACCATATAGGTAATCACGCCAGGGTCCCACCTTCTTGTACTGCAATATCATGTTGATAGCAAAGCAGTTAAAGAAAACGAACAGCGAGGCAATGATACCATATACGAACCCGGGCGGCGATATATCGCGCCCTGGAGCCCAGACATAAATTACAATCGCGATCCACGGGATGATTCCCGCAAAGCTACCGAACCAGAACGGCAGCCAGCTCGGTTTGCCCGGTTCTTCGTACTTCTCCTGCAATGCCCCGAACAGTATCATACTAGCGTTGATGCCGAAGATGGCCAGCAAGGCAGCAATATCACTAATGCCGGTTATCTGAGAGATTATGACGATCATAATAGAAGAGCTGAAGAAGTACTCTATCCAGCGCCCGTAATTGCGGTTCTGCAGTAGGTTGCGCTTGTACCATGAAAAGACGGGCGGCGATGCGATTATTAAAAGCGCGCCTGCCGATATTGCCAGGAAGGCGAAAATACCCCAACCGGTTGAGATATCAAACAGATGGTTAAGCACAGGGGCAGTGCCGGGCGGGCCTTCCATGAAGGTGGCTGTTACCGGAAGAGAAAAATTATTAGTGAGTAACGCGATCAGGGCCGCCTGTACTGCGAGAACCAGACCGACAACGATGTTCCAGATACGCAATCGGCCAAGTCGCCGTTCGGTAGATTGGTCAATAGCCATTATTTACCTCCTTATTACCCTCGACGAGGGCTTTTTTATATTGACTGTCAGCAACCAGGTTCACCTGGGTGACCGCAGCAAGCCTGTCGTCTAATAATCTTCGTAATATTATTACGGAAAACGAGGTAGAGTTTTCGGTGAAGAGGCATAGGGACGGACATATTGGTGAAGAATGCTTTTATACTTACCATCTCACACCTTCCAATATGACTCCCGAATCGGTTGATATATTTTAACACTTAAAAAAGACAATAATGAATATTGTCTAGTAACTATAACAATACTGATAACTAGATAATGTGATAAATATCGCATTCTTAAAGTAATTTGTCTATTAAAATTTAATTTGAATAATAATTCAAGAAATGAGGCAATCAACCATGACGGGTGGTGGCGCGCTGGAATGTTGCGGTTAAGACATGGAAAAGATTGAACAAGGTATTCAGAGATGAGAGTTATCGTATACGTTGCCGCATCACTGCTGCTTATGCTACTGTTTCCTGCGGCTGCAGTGTTAGCTCACTCCCCTGTATTTTCGAAAGACAACCATAGTCTTTCGACTGCTTACGAAATCAGTAATCCCGATAAATCGTGGGCGATTTACACTGAACTGGAAACGGAAGGTATCGCAGATTATTATGCGTTAACGCGCCTACAGGGAGAAAAAATACAGGTATCCCTTATTTTGCCGGAGAGTCCGTCAGAGACTGGATTTCTCCCTTCCTTCGCCTTGCTTGGTCCCGGCTTGCATCCGGATGAACATGTAAAAGAATATATAGAGATACCTTCAGAGTATGGTGCGGTTGTAGTAAATGCTACCGATCCCGGCCATGCTGCCTACGAACCATTTACACCCAGCTGGTTCTACGAAGTTGGAAGTCTTGTATTGGAGGCTCCTGAGGATGGTGTTTATTATATAGTCGTATTCAATACCGTACATGATGATGATGCCCATGATCATGCGCAAAAGGCCGCCAATTACGCGGCTATTGTAGGATATCGCGAGTCATTTACTCCCCTGGAACTAATCCTGATTCCTTTCAACGTTCAAGAAATTTACACATGGGAAGGACAGAACCAGTTTGTATTATTTTTACCGATGATATTTACGCTTTTAATCGGTAGCGGGTTTATGTATTGGCGATATAAAACTGGTGAAAATCCCAGGGGAATTTCAAAATGGTTGGCCGGAGTCGGGGGGCTGGCTTTCCTGGGGTCGGCTGTGGGCTTTATATACCAGATGTCTCTAGCTTTAAACGTTACCGGACTTACCGGAGAGGCGGCAATCACGCTCGTAATAGCCGGTATATCCGTTGTTTTCGGTATTATTACACTAAGGTATGCTCTACGAAGCGAACCTGCTCTTACAATTCCCAGGCGAGCGGGGCTATTGATAACAGGATTGATAGCGCTGTTTCTCTGGTCGGGATTTTATCTGGGCCCGGCTCTGGTAATGGTGTCTGCGCTTCTGCCCCGTAATATTCAGAGATAAACTACTGACCCAGAAGCCGGTAGCGGCGGAGTGCTAGCGGCAAAAATACAAGGATTATCGCGCCGTCCCAGGCCAGTATTTTCCATAGAGATTCGGATATGCTCCCGCCTAGAGCAAGTGCGCGCATTGTATCAACCATCGGTGTGACTGGATTAATTTGCGCAAAAACCTGCAGCCATGACGGCATTGTTTCTACAGGAACATAAAGCGAGCTGGCGAAAACGATAGGAAATACCCAGACGAATCCGGCGACTTGTGCTGTTTCAACATCTTTGACTGATGTTCCGATGAACACACCTACCCAGGTAAGGGCTATACCAAAAAGGATTATCAGTGCTATGCCGGCAAGTACCGGAAGTACCCCGTTTTCAAATCTGAAACCCATAATGCTGCCGACAGCAATCATGAGGCCGATAAGAATAGCGTAACGAGTAATATCGGAAACAACCCTGCCGGTAAGAAACGCAAAACGTGATATTGGTAGAGAACGGAAACGGTCGATGATGCCCTTGGTAAGGTCTTCAGCCAGACCGACACTGGTTTGCGTAGAACCAAAGACCACAGTCTGTACCATGAATCCCGGTAAAAAGTATTGTATATATTGAATGCCGCCGGTTCTTATGGCGCCCCCGAAGACGTAATTGAACAAAAGCAGCAGGACTACATTCAATAGCGCGTTAAAAACGAGCAACTGAGGTAACCTGATATACCTCAGTATATTACGCTGTGTCATTACCCCAATATCCGACAGGGTATCAGAGAGATTAGGACCAGCACTAATGCTCATTTTCACCTCGAGATTTCTCCGGTGCAGCGGAGTGTATCTCGGAATTGTCTTCAGCCATATGCCCGGTAATAGAGAGGAAAACATCGTCAAGAGTCGGTGGTTTCAGGGCAAGTTCAGCTATTGCTATATTTGCTTTGTCAAGACGACGGACCACCTCTGGTAATAGAGATGTTCCTCCCTCTGACGGGATGGTGATTTCTCCGGTATCGGGGAAAGTGTGTAGATTATCTCCACCCAATCCCTGTAGAGCTTCGCCGGCTACATTAAGTTTGCCGCGGTCAGTTATCCTAACTTTAACCAGTGTTTCCCCACCGCAGCAGTCTTTCAGTTCCTGATTGGTACCTTCACGAAGTATTTTCCCCTTATCTATAATAGCGATTTTATTTGCTAATCTATCTGCCTCTTCCAGGTACTGAGTAGTTAGAAAAACGGTGTTGCAGTCTTTTGTTTGAGAGGAAATTACTTCCCACAGTCCCAGGCGGCTGCGAGGATCCAGCCCCGACGTGGGCTCATCTAGAAACAAAAGAGATGGCTGAGAAACCAGGGTAGCAGCCAGGTCAAGCCGCCGCCGCATACCTCCGGAATACGTCTTCACCTTTCTATTGGCTGCATCAGAGAGTTCAAAAGTTTCAAGTAATTCACTGGCTCGTGATTTTGTTTTATGCTTACCAAGATGATACAGCTTGCCAATCATCTCCAGATTTTCTCTACCGGTGAGAATTTCTTCAACCGCCGGATACTGACCTACCAGTCCGAAGATATTACGCACCGAGTGAGCTTCGTTGATTACATCATACCCGCCAACCCGGGCAGTGCCGGAGTCCGGCTTGAGTAGAGTGGTTAAAATACGCACCAGAGTCGTTTTTCCAGAACCATTCGGTCCAAGCAAAGCAAATACCGTACCGGGTTTGATTTCCAGATTGACATCGTCCAGAGCTTGCACTTTGTCGAATCGCTTGCTGATGCTTTGGATTATTATGGAGGCATCTGCACAAATCGTGCTTTCGTTTTCAGCTCTTGAATTGTTTGGCAATTTCATTTCCTACTATCTTGGGGATATATCAAAGCACCGCATTTTAGGACTTAATGTTACTACTGGTTTATATAGATGTCAACATCGAAAGGTTCTAGAGGAAATAGTGCAGGGTGTTGGTAGCTTTCCCCAGATTGAAAAAGGAGGTAAGCAGAAATACTATCCTTAGCGGTTCTTATTTATATTTCTCCCCACCACCGGACAAACATGGGGATATTTGTGTTTTCATCGTAACATTAATTGCTGGATGTCCATCAGTTATCCCATTTTTCTCTTTTGTCATATGCGGGTTTCCTACGTTTACTTTGTGATAAAAGAGGGAGAGTATCGTTTCCGGACTAATTTCAGCATATTTCTAATTTATTGGTGCCGTTGAATGATTAATTATTTCCGACTTGACAGTTTCAGGAATAATGCTATAATGGTGTGACATGTTATTTGGTAACAATAGTTTCATTCTACAAAACATGGTCTCAGATACTAACCGAAAACCAACAGCAGTCAGGTCTGTTTATCGCGCGGTAAATATCCTTATCTGTTTAAGTAACGGAATCAACATGATTACTGACATCTCCGGCTATTGTAAACTCACCAAGCCAACCGCTTTCAGACTTCTTAAAACCCTCGAGGAATTACTTATGGTCGTACAGGACCCCAGTTCCCGTCGGTATTACCTCGGGCCGCTGGTAAACCAGATTGCTTCTAATCCATTGACAAATCACCACTATTTAATTACCTGCGCCCTGGAAGAACTACAAAGGTTATGGGATTTAACCGGAGAGACTGTCGAGCTTAATATCATGGTCGGTTTGCAGTATATCCGGCTGTATGAGATCCCAAGCAGGTTTGACCTCAAGGTTGTTAACGGTCCCGATCCCGTCGGGCCGATATTCGTAGGAGCGACGGCAAAAGTACTGCTGTCTCAACTTGAAGATGAAGAACTGAAAACGGCCCTGAAGAACGTCAGGATTCGTCATATAACCGAGCGCTCGGTCACCGATGAGAAAGAGTTGCTTGCACAGCTGAAGGAAATCAGGGACCAGGGACACGGTATCAGTCTTGGCGAAAGGATCCTCGGAGCCTTATGTGTCTCTGTTCCTGTGAGCGATTATTTCTGGCCGGTGGCATTGAGTGTCGTGGGACCGGAAGAGCGTTTTCGTCCGCTTGTTGAACAAACGCTTAATGAGATTCTAATGAGTTCCAAACGTATTTCCAATTCTATTACCGACTTTTTCCGGGCAAAGGAGGTGATAGATATCGAGTAGAAAAGAAAGGACGAAGGGTATATGTAGAAAATCTTAAAGGAGGTTTTAACTGATGAAGAGACTTTCTATTTTTCTTTGTGTCCTGATTATTGCCGCCCTGTTTAGCGGTATGCTTATCTCCTGCGGCGAAGAAAAGCCCGATGAACCGGTAGTACTGAAGATGGCCAGTGCTGCAATGGGTAATTATGTGGATGGTGAGCAGGCCTTCGCCGATGCATTTAACGCCCGCTGCGGCCCCGATTACACCATCGAGTATTACCCCTCTGAACAGATGCTCTCGTTTCCGGAGCTTCTCGATGGCGTCAGGACCGGCGCCGCCGATTTAGCCTCCGTCACCCCTAACTTCAACTCCTTTGATGAGCCCAAGCTGGGTGCTGTGGAGCTGCCCTTTTTACTCAATAACCTTGATGCCCACAGATATGCCGTGCCCAAGTTAAAGCCGCTGTACGGCGATATACTGGAAAACCAGTTTAACCAGAAGCTGCTGTGTCTCCATAACTATACCGGCATGGCGCTCATATCCACCAAGCCGGTCAAGACCATGGATGACTGGGACGGACTGCTGGTACAGGCTATCTCACCTGTAATTGCAGCGATAATAGAGTCACTGGGCGGAGCTCCGGTAACCGGGGTACCGTATACAGAGTCCTACTCGCTGATGGAGAAGGGAACGGTAGATGCCGTAATCACGGCTCCGGCTGCCATGCGCATCTTCGCCCTACCCGATGTTGGTAAATATATGACATCGGCTTATATGGTCCCGGCATTACACGGATTTTCCATTAACCTTGATGCCTGGAATAAGCTGCCCAAGAAAATCCAGGATATACTGGTTGAGGAAGCAGAGAAGCAATCGGACGTAATCGATGAGTGGTTGGTCGGCGAGTGGGTTAAAGACCACGAAGCGATAGCTGCTGCCGGGGTAGAGATATATAAAGTGCCAAAGGCCGAGATAGACAAGTGGAAAGCGGCGTGCCAGGGATACTTCGACGAGCAGATGGCTATATATGGTGATTTCGGCGAAAAAGTGAAGGAGATTGCTGACGAGGCGAACGCCAAATATCCCAATTAAATCTGGAGTACTAACGGTAGGCCCGCGGCTTTGATGTCGCCGGGGATTTAGCTGATAGATTAAAGCGCTGATTCCAGCGAGGAGTGATAAAAATTGTTCAACCGGGTGATGCAGAAACTGGATCACTGGCTGGGTCGTGCCAGTCACACCCTCATTCTGATAAGCGGGATTCTGATACTGCTGATGGCATGGGTCGAAACCTACGGTGTTATTAAGAGATACGCCTTCAACGCCCCTGACCCCCTTGCCTACGAGCTTAGCTCCATGTTTCTCCTGTTCTGCGGTGTTTTAGCCGTGGCTGGAGTGGAGAGACTCGACCGGCATGTCAGAAATGACCTCGTTGCCTCCCGTTTTCCCTCCAGGGTGAAGGTTATCGTCCTCAGCATTATTTTCCCGTTCCTGTCGCTTATTTTCTGCGGCGTTCTCACCTGGAAGAGCCTGGGAAACGCGCTCTACGCACTTGAAATCGGCCAGGTCAGTCAATCGCCGTGGGCACTGCCGTTGGCCCCCGTTAAATTAGTGATACCTTTGGGTTATACCCTGCTTTGCCTTGTTCTCATAAGGAAATTCGTTCAAGGCATAGCCCTGCTCAGGGGCGGTAAAACCGCAGACCCTACCGAATAAACGTGACGTCGTCTGGCACTGAATAGATAGAGGTATTGATGGATTTTACTACAGCCGCGCTGGTATGTGTAGCAGGCATGCTCTTTTTAATGCTGATGGGCATGCCGGTTATCTATGCCCTCGGATTTACCGCCCTCGTCGTCGCGTATTTCACTTTCGGTTCTTTCAGTCTTGATAAAATAGGGTGGACCACTTTTAATACCCTTTATAACATCAACTGGACGCCGCTACCCCTGTTCGTACTTATAGCCTGTCTGATTGCGGAAACCAGAATCGGCGAAGATATCTATGAAGCCGCCCGCAGCTGGCTCTCCCGCGTTCCGGGCGGTCTCATCGTTACCAGCATCTGGGGCGAAGCTGCCATGGCTGCCACCATCGGCACTAGCACTGCCACTATCTTGGCTGTGGGCAAGGTGGCTGAACCTGAATTTGAAAGATATGGTTACGATAAAGGTCTGGCCATGGGCGGTCTATGCTGTGGCGGTGTGCTCGGTCCCTTAATCCCTCCCAGCGCCGGGATGATTATTTACGGCGTGCTCTCAGAGACTTCCATAGGGCATCTTTTCATGGCCGGCATGGTACCTGGTATCCTTCTGGCCATGATACTGGCGACGGTGGCCGTTCTGATATGCTGGCGGAATCCATCGCTCGGTCCGGCTTTAGGCGGTGTAAGCTGGGGGAGAAGGTTTTCCTCACTCAAGCGGGTCTGGCCTATAGTGATAGTTATGCTTTCCATTTTAGGCACTATTTATATGGGTATTGCCTCTCCGACCGAAGCTGCCGGTGTCGGCTGTGTGGTGGTATTGCTTATCGGGGTCGCCGTTTTCGGTCTGCGGTGGCAGGGGTTAAAGAGGGCCTTGACAGAGACGGCGGTAATCAACGGCATGATTCTTTTTATGATGGTCGGCGCCTGGCTGTTTTCTTACGTTATCGGCACTTCCGGCGTGGCCAAGACGATAGCCGGTTTTGTTACTTCCAGCAGTTTCTCGCCCTGGTTGGTGATTATCGCCATAAATATCCTGCTTTTAATACTGGGGTGTTTCATAGATGCCATAACCATCATGCTGCTTACCGTACCCCTCTTTGTACCGGTAATCGTCTCCCTAGGCTTTAACCCTATATGGTTTGGTGTTCTCTATGTGGTAAATATGCAGATAGGGCTGATTACACCACCGATGGGACTGGAGCTGTTTTTGATGAGAACCACTTTCGATATCCCCATGGACAAGCTGCTCAAGGGCGTGACGCCGTTTTTGATTGCCCTGTTCGTCTTCCTGGCTATATTAATAGCATTTCCACAGATAAGTCTCTGGCTTCCCAACATGATGAGGGGTGGGTAGACTGATAAAGGCAGGAAAACATTAAACATTTGGGGTAATGCATAAAGCTAAATCTTCCATAGTTTATTAATGTAATCATGAGTTCAGGATTATATGCAAGGAGGGTGCCATGAACTCGACACCGCGAGACTATTCGGCATTCGTCAAACTTGGCCTGGAGAGAAAACCGGTCGGAGTAAAGTTCTTGCCTGTAAAACCGGAAGGCATAGAGAGAATAAAGGAGAAACGGGCATTCTGCGAGATGTTCAAAGAAGCGCAGGAAACAGGTCCTTTCTATGTACAGGAGGAAGATTTCATGTGTGTCGAGCCGTTGCTACTGGGCATGAAAGACCCCGAACCGGCCCTCGTCAGCGGGGCTGCCGGGGGTGGGGCAGGACTGTTTAAAGAGCTGCGGGCTAACCGGAAACTCTACCAGTACGTTCCCAGGATGCTCAAGGGTACGGTCAAATATGTCGTCTTCGCTCCGTTTGACCGGCTCACATTCGATCCTGATGTCACTATAATAACGGCTAATATCGACCAGGCCCGGTCGTTGTTAAGGTCGGACTGCTATACCTCCGGCGACCCCTGGTCCTGTCAGGGGACCCCGGTTATGGCCTGTTCCTGGCTGTATATATATCCCGTCGTGAGCGGCAAAATGAATTTTACGGTAACCGGACTCAGTCTGGGAATGCAGGCGATAAACCTGGATATTCCGGAAGGTCTTTTCCTGATATCTATTCCATGGAATATGATGCCTACCGTACTGGAAAATTTACAGGATGCAAATTTATATCGCAGCTGGCGATCCTCGGGGAGAAAAGAACACTTTAAAAAGTTCGATAATCGCCTCAGCGAGTTGCGGCAGGAAATCACTGGCTGAAAACGTAAAAAGTTATTATCAGAATATTTCAGTAAATATTCATATAATCTTGGAGGGTAAGATGCCAGCTAAAAAGCATGACTATTCCATATTCGAGAAATTTGAATTTGAGTATTCGCCGGTAGGGGTAAAGTTTTTGCTCAACAGGCCTAATGATATCGAACAGACGGATAAACAGATGCCTATCTGCCGGATGTTCCGGGAAGCCCAGGACACCCAACCATTTTATGCGGCCCAGGAGAATTTTTCCTGCGTGGATAAGCTTGTTTTGGGCATGATGGAACCCGAGCCGATATATGAGAGCGGGCAGATAGGGGCCAAGGAAAATATTTATCAAGAAGCACGCGCCAACAGCAGAATATATAACTACATACAAAAAATACCTCGGGATAACGTCAGGTATGTGGCCTTTTCATCCCTGGATAAACTGTCCTTCGAACCGGATTTACTGATTATTACCGCCAAACCTTCTCAGGCGGAAATACTGCTACGGGCAATCAGCTACTCTACCGGGAAGCCGATAACCGCTAAGTGCACACCGGTGTTGATGTGCGCCTGGCTTTTCGCGTACCCGTATCTCAGCGGTGAACTGAATTATACTATCACTGGTATCGGTTACGGCATCAGGATGCAGAAGATATTGCCTGAAGGCCTGTTCTTGATATCCGTACCATTCGATTTAATTCCTATGCTGCTTGATAACCTGGAAGAGATGGAGTGGGTGCTCCCTATGACTACGTTGAGCGATGCGGAAAGATCAGAATTTTCCGGGAAGATTATGGATGAAATAAGACAGGAATACTTAAACGGCTGAAGCAATCCCGGTGAATTCGGTCACCATTTCATAAACATGGGGATGTTTGTCAACTGATGCGTACAAATATCTGATACCGTTTTCAGTGTCTATATCAAGAGTATAGATAGACGAAAGAAATAATTCAAGCGATTATTACTTCTTTAAGTTGCTTATCTATCTTTGTACGTTAATCCTGTCAGCCTTGTAGAACCCAGCGGCTCTAGGGTCGACATTGGAATTCAAGCTTGACAGGTCGAAGCCAAACTGCCAGACGATATCGCCACTGGTCGTGATTTCAATTATCTTTGAGCTACCCACCACTAGAGTATTACCGTTGGGGAGCCGGTTGGTATCTCTTGTTCCCTGTGGCATTAGTGCTTGCGGCCACCGATAATGCCATATAACCTTACCGTTATCGGAGTTTATTTCGACGGCATGGTAGATATTCACGCCGGAAGGTGTATTTGACGGTAAAGCGGCAAGCAAATTACCGTTAGCGAGCAACTCTGGGTCATGCACCGCTTTAATAATCCCTTCACCAATAAGCCTGACAACCACTCCCTCGGAATCAACCTCAACAACACAGTCAAAATTTCTCAGGCTTACAAGGGTATTTCCATTGTCTAACCTAATTACAGCATTGGCATGAGTCCATGAATTTTCCTCAAAAATGGCGCTGTAAGGTGCTTTGTCAAAGTAATCCCTAGCGTACCATTGCCAGATAATATCACCTTTTTGGTCAACCTCGGTCACTTGGGCATCAGTCTTCAGATCGTTCATGCCAAAAACAAAAATGGTATTGCCGTTGGGCAGCCGGTCGGCATCGTGGTCGAGTTTACTGTTGAGATACTGCCAAACTACTTTCCCGCTGCGATCAATCTCATATACTCCACCAACAGCGGTAAAAAGTATGTTATCGTTTGGCAGCAATTCCACATCGCCAGCCACCCTCATACTCTCGGGCAGTATGTATTGCCAGACAATTTCTCCCAGCATATTCACTTCTATAATCCGTGCCTTATCCGGATTGTGGTTATCTCGTAACAGCGTAGTACCGGCCCAGACCTTGGAGGAATTGTAAACATCCACTGTTAAATCAGGCTCTTTTTCCCCCCTCGGCATCGGCGTGGGTGTGGCACTAACGCTGTTTACCTTTTTACTTTCGTTACCACTCTTATCTAGTGCCGTTACCGTAAAGTAATACATAGTTCCGTCTTCAAGCCCGGTTGCCTGGTACTGACAGGTGGCGAAGTCATTTATCTGTTGGATAGCCTTCATACCAGTGACGTCTGCTATCTCTAATTTGTTTAGGTATATATTGTAATGGTCAAAGTCGGCTGCAGTGCTCTTATCCCACCACAGGTTTAACCTCCCGTCATAGGCGTTACCGGCAACTAAACCGGTGATTGCAGATGGGGGAGTTGTATCAGGCGGTAATGTTGGCTGAGGTGTAAGTGCTGGCGTGGACTTTGGTGGTTCAGTGTGTGTTGGGGTTGGTTTTGGAGATTCAGTGGGCGGTAGTACCGGCGCAACCGATGGCGCTGGTGTGGGAGTAACCGGAGTTTGTGTTTCAGTAGGAGCAGGTGATATAGGAGTCGATGGCTTTGTGGAACAACCCAATACTACAAACAGAATTAGAATCAATATGACCAACAAATTCCATTTCACACTTGCACCCTCACCCATGATAGGGATTTGAATAGAACTGGTACCAAAGCGACTATATTATGCATCTCATGTTATAATATATCAAGGTATGAAACAGAAAAACATAACGTAAGGAATGTTGCCAATCCTTCTTGGTTTGGAGAGTCATTTCATTATTGGCCGGAAGGAATTTTACCATTTATGAAGGTTGAATTACTTGCCACTGTACGAACATCGGGATGTCTGTGTTTCTATCGTAACATAGGAATACGTTATTAAACACCATTGCATAAACAAGAGAAATCATCCCTTGGAGAAATAGTGGTTTGATTCCAATTTACAGCCCTTGATAACCTGATGGTTTTTTGATATAATATATTTAGGTATAACCGAACTATACTGTAAAAGCTAATTATTATGGTAGAGGAAAGAACAACATGCAAAACAGCACAAAGGCACTTATTCAACACATAATTGAAGTATCCGGTAACATATACGCTGCCCTCGGACCCAATATACCTTTAGAGTCTCTATCGTCAGACCTGACCGTGGCGCAGTTGAGAGGGCTACTGGTCCTGCATACCGATGGTCCGACGAAGATGAGTTCGATCGCTTCTATACTTCATGTTGCCCTATCCTCAGCTACCGGCGTGATGGATAATCTCGTAAAGAAAGAGCTTGTCATCCGTGAAGACGACCCCCAGGACCGCAGACTCGTTATCTGCAAGCTGTCCCCGGCCGGACAGGAACTCATCAACAAGCTGTGGGTATCCGGAGAGTTCCAGATGGAGAGACTTTTAGATGGCTTAACGGTTGAACAACTCAGAAAAGCCGTTGATGTTGCCGAGATACTGCTTCATAATATATCCCGAAAAACCGTCAAGCTTGGTGGAGATGACGCGAATTGAAAAGACTATCAGAAGCGCTGGCGAGGTTCATTGAGCGCTGGCCCTGGTTAATTATTGTAGTTGCCATAACGCTGTCGATGGCGGCTGTCCCGGGTGTGCTCCTGCTGGAGTCTGAGACCGGCTTTGATGCCTTCCTGTCCGCTGATTCGGAGATATCACGGGATAACTCACGCTACCAGGCACAGTTCGGCGGGGAGCCGATTACTATCCTGCTTACCGGGCAACTGGATGACATATTCTCGGCCGGTAACCTGGCAGTCCTGGCCGAGTTTGAGAAGGGATTGTCTGGTGACAATCGTTACCTGGCCGTTACCGGTCCTCTTACCGTGCTACAGTCGGCGCAGGAGCAAGCAAATCAGGCGAGGAAGACATTCCAGGAGCAATTAGCCCTTGCCCAGGAGGAAGCGGCGGTTGAAGCAAGGCAGGCTGCGTCAGCCATGGGTCTTAGCGATTTACAGCAGGAACAGGCCGCCGAGCAGGCACGGGCGGAAGTGCTGGATAGATTTCAGCCGCAGATAGAGCAGATGCAGCGCATCGGAGATCCCGCTCTGGACAACCCGCTCTTTATAGAATCTGTCCTCTATAGTGCCGAAGGCGCTGTCAGCCGGATAATGCAGCCCTTCATCCCTGACGATAATCATACCTTGATTCCGGTTACCCCAAGAGGGGATTTGAGTGATGAGGCCCTTCTACAGGCTGCCTGGGATATCGAGGAATTCTTCTCGGATATGCCACTGGAAAACGTAGGTACTACAGTAGTCTCAAGTTCCAAGCTGGTTAATGCCATCAGCGTCAATATGGGTAATAACATAGCCATCCTGTTAGGTCTATCGGTCGTTGTTATGTTTGTTATCCTGATGGCCATGTTCCGGGTGCGCTGGCGGTTGCTCTCCCTTTTAATGGTGGGCATCAGTGCCCTGTGGACATTCGGCCTGATGGGTTATCTATCGGTGCCCATCACCATGGCTACCATGGCGGTCCTACCCATACTTATTGGCCTGGGCATAGATTTTTCCATACAGTTCCATAACCGCTATCAGGAAGAAGTCACCAGAAGCAATACCGCTGGTGAGGCGATTATCACTTCAGTATCAAGCATGTTCCGGGTGGTCGGTATCGCCCTGGTGGCCACAATAATCGGTTTCATCACGCTGTATATCTCCGAGGTGCCCATGATACGCGACTTCGGCATGATGCTGGCCATTGGTATCGTTATCAGCTTTATCGTTGGCCTTTTCCTGCTGCACAGTATCGTCTATCTGGCTGATAAGAGAACTCCGATTAAACGGTTAAAAGAGGTATCGTCAAAAGCAAGCGGCCGTATCGAAGGTATCCTGGCACGCATTGCTAGGCTGGCCGTTAATCAAACCCTGTGGATTTTCCTGGTAGCTCTTCTCTTTGCTGTCGGAGGCGCCGTTGCGGACCGCTGGTTGCCGACGAATACGGATTACCAGGAACTTATACCTCAGGACACACCGGAACTGGTAGAGATAAAAGGTTTGCGTGAGATTATCGGTAGCGGTGGGACGCTTAACTTTATGATTGAGGCTGATGATGTAACCAGTCCTGAGATACTCAGATGGCTGCAAGAATACCAGGATGGAGCGTTACTGGCCTATCCGGAGATCATTTCGGTAAACAGCCCGGCGACCCTGGTTAGTGGAGCAGCGGGGGGCATCATTCCTGCCCGGCCGCAAATCGATTGGATACTGGCCAATACGCCTCAAAGCTATCAAGAGCAGATCCTCTCGGGTGACCAAAGGATGGCAAGTGCCTCGTTCAGCATCAGGTACATCTCGCTAGAGGAAACACACAGCCTGCTGCAGCTAATGCAGGAGGAAACCGAGCCGCCGGCAGGCGTGCAGATTTCACCGGTCGGCAGCCTGGCCCTTGGCTCAATCACGGTAGATACCATGGTAGGCGCCCGGCTTACTATGAATTTCATTTGCCTCGGAGCGGTATTTGTTATCCTTACGCTGGTTTACCGGCGTTTCGGCAGCATTGTATTTACTATCATTCCGGTTGGTGCCGTAATTGCATGGTCTTCACTGGACATGTATCTCATTGGTATACCGCTTAATCCGCTTACCGCTATCATGGGGGTTATAATAATCGGTATTTGTACGGAATTCATGGTGCTACTGATGGGAAGGTATGAAGAGGAGAAACGGTTGGGATTGTTACCTAAAGACGCCATGGTTATGGCAATATCGAAGATAGGGCGAGCTATAGTAACGACGGCTTTGACTACTATAGGCGGATTTGGTGTTCTTATAGCGTCAGATTTTGTGATGACACGAGACTTTGGTATTGCTACGGTGGTTGGTGTATTCCTCTGCCTGATAATAGCGATTACGGTAATGCCGGGGCTTGTTGTGTGGTATGACAACTGGAGAAGAAGGCATTTGCTCAGAGAAACATAAGTGAATCAGTCATTCAGTGAATAATTTACTGTGAATCTATCCGTGAAAAAGGGGAACATCACTACTCCCCTATCTATTTTCATTTTCTTAAGTCTCACCACTGCGCAAACATCGGGAT
>CAYYVO010000002.1:0-1318 GCA_964475175.1 uncultured Dehalococcoidaceae bacterium
ATCTATTCGAGGAGGCATATATCGTGCTGCTGGTGCCGGTGTGGAAAGGCCTCGGTGTGATAACTTACAGCGCCCTGTCTTTTATGCTGCCGAATCCCTTAAGTCTCGGCCAGAGCCTGCTGGCTATCTGGCCTCATATGGTCGGAATTGTAGGCCTGAGCGCTATCTGCTTTGCCATCAGCTACATCCTGTTCATGAAGCAGGAAATAAGGGCTTAATAAAAAGAGTGACGCTCCTTCCGGAACGTCACTGCGATAATCCCTTGAATTGATTATCTTGATGTCGGCTAGCTTTTCTCTTCTTTTTCAGCCTGTTTCTGGGCAACTATTTTCTGTGTAATATTAGCCGGCACTTCTTCATAGTGGTCGAATTCCATGGCATAGATAGCGCGACCCTGCGTCATGGATTTCAGGTCGATGGCATAGCGCTGTACTTCCGCCAGCGGCACCTGGGCTTCTATGATATTTTTATCGGCATCCGGGTTCATGCCGAGAACGCGGGCCCGCTTGGTATTCAGGTCGCCGATGATATCACCGGTAAGGTCGCCGGGGACGGTTACTTTGAGGTTCATGATAGGTTCCAGCAGGATAGGGCTGCCATCCAGTATGCCTTTTTTAAATGCCTGTGCGCCGGCAATCTTGAAGCATATTTCCGATGAATCTACCGGGTGGAAACTGCCGTCGTAGAGAGTCGTCTTGATGCCGACTACCGGGTAGCCGGCCAGTCCGCCTTCCTGATAGGCCTCGACAACGCCTTTTTCAACGGCCGGGATGTAGTTCTTGGGCACGGAGCCGCCGACTATCCTGTCGCCGAACTCGTTCTCGCCGCGCTCGGGAAGCGGTTCCATCTCCAGCAGGACGTGGCCGTATTGTCCGTGACCGCCCGACTGCTTTTTATGCTTATACTCCGCCTTTGAAGGCATGGTAATCGTCTCGCGGTAGGGGACCTTGGGAGTGGACATTTCGACATTGACCCCGAACTTACGCTGCATTTTTTCAGCAGCGACCGAGAGGTGAGTATCACCCATACCGGATAGAATAGTCTCTCCGGTACCTATCTCCCGGTGTACCTTTAACGTGGGGTCTTCCTCGGAAAGGCGGGTAAGGGCCGTCCCCATCTTATCGACATCGGTTTTCGTCTTGGGATAGACCGCCTCGCTGAAAGTAGGCTCGGGGAAGATAATGGATTTAAGCTTCACCGGCTTGTCCTGAGTGGACAGCGTATCGCCGGTGTCGGTTACGTTCAGCTTGGCTACGGCGCCAATATCACCGGCCGTTACCTCCGTAACCGGATCCTGGGTCTTGCCCCTCATCATGAA
>CAYYVO010000002.1:1328-4162 GCA_964475175.1 uncultured Dehalococcoidaceae bacterium
TGAAAAGCTGCCCGATACGCTCGTCGGCGTTCTGGGTGGCATTCCAGGCATGGGAGTTGCTGCTGATAGAACCGTTATAGACGCGGAAATAGGTCAGCTTGCCGACATAAGGGTCGGCGGTGGTCTTAAAGACCAGAGCGGCCAGGGGCGCTGTCTCGCTCGGGTCTGCCGTGCCGTCGGAGAGTTCTACTTTCTGTTCCTTGGGAACGGGCAGGTAATCGCAAATAGCGTCCATCAGGCGGTTTACCGCGATATTCTGCACCGCCGAGCCGGTCAGAATCGGCACGATACTGCCGTCGATTACGGCCTGGCGTAATGTCTTGGTAAGCTCTTCCGGACTGATTTCTTCACCGCCTAGGTATTTCTCAATGAGGGCATCGTCAACCTCGGCAATCGCCTCTACCAGCTTTTCCCGGTAGGCATCCACCTGTGCTTTTATATCACCGGGGATATCCGCTTCTTTAGCATCCGCACCAGCACCGGTGTAGGCCTTCATGGCCAGCAGGTCGACCACTCCCTCGAATTTGCTGTGGGCGCCAACGGCCAGCTGCAGCGGCAGGCACTTTTTACCGAGCTTGGCGCTTATCTCTTCCGCAACCTTGACGAAATCGGCGTTCTCACGGTCCATCTTGTTCACGAAGACGAGTCGGGGCAGATTGGCTTCTTCACAATAACCCCAGACCTGTTCGGTGCCGACTTCCACGCCGGAGGTAGCGCAGACGACGATAATGGCGCCCTCGCTGACGCTTATACCGGCTTTCATCTCCCCGACAAAGTCGGCATAGCCCGGCGTATCGATGATGTTTATTTTATTATGGCGCCATTCATAGGGAAGCAGGGATAAATTGATACTGATTTTTCTCTTTATCTCGTCGGGTTCATAGTCGGACGTAGAAGACCCGTCATCAACTTTACCGAGTCGACTCAATGCCCCGGCATTGAACAGCATCGCCTCCGATAGCGATGTCTTACCGGCGCCTCCGTGGGAGAGTAAAACAGTATTGTGGATTTTATCCAGTCCGTATTTCTGCATCAAATCACCTGCTCTAAATCATTTACCAGATATTATTATACTAGTAGTCTGCCGAACACGGCAAGAAGGCGCATAATATTTAGATGGCTTTTACCTTCGAGGATGTATTATTAATCCCACCTGTCTTTGGTAACAATTTCAGACAGTTCTTTTCTCGGGGGTGTCCTGCCTTCTGTATCAGGAACGCCGACCGGAAACAGAATAACCACGCGGTATCCCTCGGGTACGTTGATTGCTTCTTCTACTTGGGGGGCATCGAAAGCACCGATAATGACAGTACCGAGTCCCAGAGCATGTGCCGCAAGTACCATATTCTGTACTGCCAGGGCGGTATCGAACATAAACCAGTCGCCTTTATCGGTACCATATACGATATTCCCTTCGGCAGACTTGTGCCCGACTCCCGATTTACCCATCTTGGCACAGACGACGATGACCACTGGCACCGTATTCATGGCCGCGGTTGCGGGATTATCCATCACCCTGTCCGGCAGCTCTATCTTCGACATGGATTCGGTCAGTTTAGCCTTGATATCCGGATCGCGTATTACAACGAAATGCCAGCACTGGGTATTAGCCCAGGATGGCGCCCACCGCCCCGCCTCCAGTATTTTCTCGATTGTACTATCATCCACGGGGTCGGGTTTATACTTGCGAATGCTTCGCCTGGTATAGATCGCGTCGAATAATTCCATGTCAATCCTTCTTTCCCGTTATTTGCCGTATTTATCTTGGTAAATCGCTTCGGACAGGTCTTTGCGGGGGGATACCTGGCCTTTGTGTTCGGGGATGCCCAGCGGCGTCATGGTAACCACTTTACATCCCTCCGGCACTTCCAGAATCTCGGCGGTTTTAACGGCATCGAATCCACCGACGATTACCGTGCCTAGTCCCAGCGCGTGCGCTGCCAGCGTAAGGTTTTCCATGGCCAGGGCGATATCGAACATGTACCAGTATTCGCCTTTATCGGTAACCATTGCACCATCAGGGGCGTATCCGGCCTTGCCGCATTCAGCACAAATGACTATCAGGACAGGGGCGCGTTTAATGGCTGTGCAAGCGGCGTTTTCCACCCACTCGTTGTCGATTTTTATTTTCATCAAACTATCGGCTATGGCAGTTTTTATCTGGGGGTCGCGCACCACGATGAAACGCCAGCACTGGGTATTGCCCCAGGACGGCGCCCAGTGGGCCGCTTCTAAAACCTTATACACAGTAGCATCATCAACAGGGTCGGGTTTATACCGTCTGATGCTTCTCCTGTTTTTGATTGCCTCAAAGACATCCATATTTTCCTCCATTGCCGGTATATTATTATTTTGCCCAGGCGCTTTTGCCTATCAGGGAGACAAAGCGGCAGCCGCCCAGGTTCCGGATCTGGTTTTTATCCTGGCATTTTGTTACCTTGCACAGTTCCTGCATATAGCGAGAGCCCACCGGGATTACCATCCTGCCTCCCAGGGCGAGTTGAGCTAAGAGCTCATCCGGAACGGCGGGCGCGCCGGCGGTGACCATAATCGCATCATAAGGCGCCTCCGGAGGCCATCCCAGAGTCTCTGCGGCCAGGTGAGTCTCGATGTTATTGTAGCCGAGTTGGGCAAGCAACTCCCGGGCGGAATCAGCCAGTTGCGGTATGCGTTCGACGGTGATTACCCACCGGCACAATTCGGCGAGAATAGCCGTCTGGTAACCGCTGCCGGTACCCAGTTCCAGCACCTTTTCTTCACCGGCAAGCTCCAGCGCCTCGGTCATGTAAGCGATGATATACGGCTGTGAAATTGTCTGGTCCCAGCCTATGGGC
>CAYYVO010000002.1:4172-10360 GCA_964475175.1 uncultured Dehalococcoidaceae bacterium
CCTATGGGCAGCGGCTTGTCCTCATACGCCGCGTGGCGGTTCTCCGGCAGGACAAACAGTTCCCGGGGTATACGGGACATTGCTGCCAGGACACGTTTATCTTTAATCTCGGAACTGAGATGTTCGATTAGTCTGGTTCTTGACGCTTCAAAGTTAATCATAGTAACCGGGAACGGACTAGGACAGGGTGATTGAAAGTACGATGAGGATGACCAGGATTATCCCCGCCAAAATGCCGATTCTTTTGAGCTCATCTACGAAATACGGGTATTGAGGCGCCATTACCTTAGCCGGTGCAGCCGTGACCGCCGGTTCTGGCGGGATTTCGATAGCTGCTTCCGGTTTTCGTACTGCCATAACCGCCGGACGTTGAGTTAAAGCACTCTGCCTCTCTTTGGCTTTGCTTTTCTTACTGCTATGAGGATGCTTGCCTTTGCCATGTCTGGATTTTGGCATCCGTTACCTCCTGTAGACTACTCGCTGGCCCTGGGATGGGATTTGTCATAGGCACGGCGGACATGCTCGGTGGTCAGGTGAGTGTAAACCTGGGTGGTGGAAATATTGGCATGCCCCAGCAGCTCCTGGACTGACCTCAAGTCCGCACCACCACTCAGCATATGGGTGGCAAAGCTGTGCCTGAGAGTATGAGGGCTTATCTGGTTGCTCAAACCGGCGGACTTGGCGTACTCCTTGAGCTTCTGCCAGAATCCCTGCCGGGTAAGCCTATCGCCGCGGGCATTGAGGAACAGGGCTTCATCTTTTTTACCGTGGGCAAGCTTGGGGCGGTCTTCATCGATATATTGCTTGACTGTTTTGGCTATCTGCTCGTAAAGCGGAATAATGCGTTCCTTACGCCCCTTGCCGAAACACCTTACCATGTATTCACCCTCTGTATTGATATCATCCAGATTCAGGGCAACCAGCTCGCTTATCCTCATACCGCTGGCATACAGCAGTTCCAGCATAGCCCTGTCTCGTTTAGCTTCGGCCGTGGACAGCTTGGCCGGTTGTTCCAGCAGGAGACGGACCTGGTTAATAGGGATGGGTTTGGGTAAAGCCTTGCCAACGCTTGGCGAGCTCATGTTTTCGGTGGGGTCGCTCTTGATGGTGCCTTCCGATACCAGGAAACTGAAGAAAGACCTTGCTGAGGCTACCTTTCGGGCTACCGTGGTTGCCACGTAACCGCGCTCTTTGAGATCAAGCATATAGCTCAACATAGTCTGCCGGTTGAAATCGGACCAGGAAGGCTGCGAGTCCTGTTTGGACGTCTCTCTTTGAGCGAAGTCGACTAACCTTCTAAGGTCATTCCGGTAGGCGGATATGGTGTGTTCGGAATAGCCTTTTTCCACTGCTAGATAGTTCAGGAAGCTATTGATTGCTTCTAACATTACTTCTCCTCAGGCTTTGAAAATTCTGTGGTTCTGCCATTAACTGTTTCTAGTAGGTATTTTAACATAATATTTTAGCATAATAAAGTCAATAGTGGGTAATAAAAAGGGGTGTTTCAGGCTCATATCCCCCGTATGTCCTATGACTAAAAAGCTATTGTATATGGGACGAATGGCATATATGATTAGTTTATAAGGATATAAAGTACTATATATTGAGGTATCCCGTATATGGCACCATCATTCGAAAAAGAGCCTCTGACACTACAGAGGAATTCGCCCGAGCCGGACGCTTTGCGTCTAATTCCCGAAGCTATAGCCCGGAAGTATAATGTTGTGCCTCTTTGCGTAGAAGGTAACGTTCTGCGTGTTGCCATGGGTAACTCGTCCGATATTCTTGCCCTGGAGGCCCTGGCAAGCTGGAGCCAGATGCGGATAGAACCCGAGGTTGCCACACCTGATGCGGTTCTGGAAGCCATTGATTTTAATTACAAGGCCTACGACGAGATAGAAAAACAGGTCTCCAGTATAACGCTTTCCGATAGTGAAAATAACCAGAAGCAGCTTACGATAGATACCGCTACCGAAGCCCCGGTCGCCCAGGCCCTGACGCTAATTATCGATGAGGCCGTTAAGGCCAGGGCATCAGATATCCATCTTCAGCCGGGTGATGATAAGCTGCGGGTGCGATATCGTATCGACGGGTCGTTACATGATATGTTTTCGCTTCCGTTGATAACGATGACGCCGATAATATCCAGGATAAAGATTCTGGCTAATATGAACATAGCCGATCACCATCGTCCGCAGGACGGCCAGTTTTCTTTTAAAGCGAAAGGTCGTTTGATAGATATTAGAGTCGGAATCGTAGCAACTGTGTATGGCGAAATGGCTGTCCTGCGGATCCTCGATAAATCCCGGGCGACGCTATCGCTTACCGAGCTGGGCTTCCTGCCCGATAGCCTGGGGAAATATGAAAATATGCTCAAAGTTCCCCATGGTATCATCCTGGTAAGCGGGCCTACCGGCGCCGGCAAGACCACTACCCTTTACGCTTCGTTGAACTCCCTCGACCAGGTGGAAAGAAACATCATCACTGTGGAGGACCCGGTGGAATACCGGTTTTCCGATATTAACCAGATTCAGGTCAATCCAAGGGCCGGACTTACCTTTGCCAGTGGGTTGAGGTCGATACTACGCCTCGACCCCGATGTAATATTAATCGGTGAGATACGCGACGCCGAAACGGCTAATATCGCTATACAGTCGGCCCTGACAGGCCATCTGGTTCTTTCTTCAATCCATGCCAATGATGCCGTAGGTGTTGTAATGCGCCTGGTGGACCTCGGTGTGGAGCCTTTCCTGGTTTCCTCGGCCCTTATCGGGGTTGTTGCCCAGCGGATGGTACGTCATATCTGCCCCGATTGCGCCCGCCCGGTCGAGGCCTCTCCCGAGGAGACACTGGTTTACAGTGAAGTAATGGGTGAAGAGAGGAAGGAGTTCATGCACGGCAGTGGATGTAAAACGTGCTCTAACAGCGGCTACCGGGGCAGGACAGGTATATTTGAGATATTATGCACCAGCGACGAGATTAAATCTCTGCTGGTGAAAGGTGCTAATACTGATCAACTGCGGAACCAGGCGATTAAGGAAGGAATGGTACCCTTGCTGAAGGACGGCATGTACAAGGTACAGGAGAATATTACAACCCCTGCCGAGGTACTGCGTAATGCCTACTCCGTAGGATAACGATATGGATACGGAAATACATGGGAGGGGTAACTAGATGCTTTATCAGTACGTGGCCTGCAGTGAGTCAGGTGAAATCGTCAAAGGTAAATTATCGGCAATGAGCGAAAACGCCATTACCGATATGCTGGGTTATGCCGGTTACCGCTTGGTAAATCTTAAACCATGCATTCCTCTCCTGAGTCTGGAAAAGTTAAAGACACAACTTTTCGCGGTAAAACCGACCGATATTATTCTATTCTACCGTCAGATGGCCCTGCTCCTGGAGTCCGGTGTGAACATCATAACCGCCCTGGGTCTTTTACAGGAGCAGATAGACAATTATACCTTAAAGAAAACGGTAAACGAAGTTATCGCCGACCTCCGCGGCGGTGACCAGCTATCAGTAGCCATGGAAAGGCACCCGGAAGTATTTTCGTCATTGAGCTGCCGGACACTCAAGATAGGCGAACAGACCGGTGCCCTCGAGCAAATGCTGCGGCAGGTGGCTGATTACATGGAGAAAGAATTAACCACGCGTAAAGGCATCAAGAGCGCCCTGATGTACCCGATTATCGCCGCTGCCGTGACCGTGGTGGTGGTCGGCGTACTGATGTTTTTTGTACTGCCGGCTTTCAGCGATTTGTACAGTTCGATGGGGGCTGAACTTCCTGCCATAACTAAAATTATGATGGATTTCTCCGTACTATTACGCAACTATGCCATGTATATAATGCTGATATCGTTAATAATTATAGGTTTGGGCCTCGTGTATTTCAGAACGGTTTCGGGTAAATATAAACTGGATGCGCTTTTAATGCGTATGCCGATGTTGGGTAAGGTGAGACACCTCAACGAGCTTGCCCGCTGCTGCCGGAGTATTTCGCTCTTGTTCACCGCCGGTCTGCCCCTTCCCGAGATAATGCCCATGGTTGTCCAGGGCTGTAATAACCGTGTAATGGCCCAGGCTCTTGACGAAGTCCACCGAGAAATGCTTAAAGGCGAAGGCCTGTCCAAACCGATGTCGAAGAATTCTCTCTTTCTGCCGATGATGGTCCAGATGGTTAAAGTCGGTGAAGAAACCGGGAGCCTCGATTCCTCTTTACAGGCTGTCGCTCAAAATTACGAAGCCGAGGCTGCTGACAAGACTAAATCTTTGATAGGCCTTATCCAGCCGGTGATGACGCTGGTTATAGCCGGTATTGTCGGACTGATTGCATTATCCATGGTTTCGGCCATGTATTCGATGTACGGACAGACTTTTTAGTCGTACCTGAGGGGATTAAGAACTGTTATGAAAGTTTTAAAACTAAGTAAAACAAGCCAGTTAATGCTCGCAGTGGGTGTCTTTATCGTTATCCTTGCCAGTCTGGGTATTTCGCGCTCTCATCAGATGCAGGAAAAAGGCCAGCTTGATGAGCAGCTCTATATGTCTGAAATACGACTGGGAGGTCTAACTATTACTGAGCTTCAGGAGCAGCAGGCGACGCTACAGGCAAAGCTGGACGAGGAAAAGGCGCAGATTTCCGGTGCCAAGGCCAGCCTGCACCAGGATATCGAGAGTGTTGACGTTACCGATAAATTCTTCGTAATAGCCAAAGAAAGCAACGTGACGGTATCAAGCCTTAGCACCACGTTAATCACAGAGCTGCCCCTGGAGAATATCATGTGCTCTATGATATCGCTGAGCGCTGCGGTAAAGGGAGATGTGCCTGACCTTATCGACTTTATAATTAATTTAAATGAGGGCTATGTATCCGGATATATCGGGACGGCCCAGATAGTTATTCCTGAAAATGATGCCGAAGGAGAAGAAGCTCAGGCTACTTTACAGATGACTATCTACTCATACGAGGGGGATGACCGTGTCTAAGAGTATAACGACACTATATATGAGCGATACGAGTATCCGTTTGATGGTTACACGTGGCAAGCGGATACACAAGATTGCCGAGTTGCCGCTGGACGTAAATCTGGGGGATATCGGTACCGAAGGTAAAGAAGCCGAGGTAGCTGCCGGTATCAAGGACCTGTTTAAAAGCAATAAGATAGGAATAGATAGAAAAAATATAATCGTCGGCTTGAGCGGACTTCACTGCCTTTCACGGCCGCTCACTCTGCCGGAATTGCCGAAGGCAATGCTGACAGAGGCGATAACCAGGGAAGCTAGGCGGGTAATGCCGGTTCCCCTGGAGCAGCTGTATATATCATGGCAAATACTGTCAACTTCTGATGGCAAGATAAATGTTTTCATGGTGGCTATTCCCAAACAGATTGCCGATACTATAATCAGCGTACTCGGCCAGGTAGGATTCAGGCCGCAACTTATGGATATCAAGCCGATGGCCCTGGCAAGAGTGGCCAAGGAATCAAACGCATTAATCGTCGATGTCCAGGATAGTGAATTTGACATAATAAATTTGGTCGATAGTGTTCCTCAGCCTATTCGCACACTGCCGTTCCCGGAGGAAAAGCTCTCGCTAGCCGAGAAGCTGTTGATTGTAAGGGATGAAGTCCAGCGTACGGTACAGTTCTATAATTCCAACAATCCGGAAAATCCTATTCAGGAAAATACGTTAATGCTGGTGTCCGGTGAGCTGGCTAACGAGCCGGAATTATCGGAATCTCTAGCTCAGGAAACAGGATTCAAGGCAGCACCTCTTTTATCACCGTTAAAATGCCCCAATACCCTTGACGCATCACTTTATCTGGCGAATGTAGGGCTGGCTCTTAAAGAGCTAACCAGGGAAGCCGGACCTTTAATCCCCAATTTCAATGTGCTGCCAGCCCCCTATCATCCCAAGCAGATTTCACTTAGAGGACTAATATACGTGCCGATCGCTGCAGCCGCTATCGGGATACTATTCCTGCTGGTGATGAATATGCAGGATACTGCCGCTAATATCAATTCATTATACGGAAAACTCGGTTCTACCAATATGCTCATTGAGAAAAGACAGGCTCAGAAAAAGGAACTGGTGGAGACCGTGGCGCAGATAGAACAACAACTGGCCGGCATGGAAACGAATAGTGATGAATTCGTCGTTGCCCTGAACAGTCTCAATGAAAAAG
>CAYYVO010000002.1:10370-23802 GCA_964475175.1 uncultured Dehalococcoidaceae bacterium
TGGATAATATGGTAGAGGGCCTTGTGATTAGCAGTATAGGCCGTTCTACGGGACAGTTAAGTATTACGGGCCATGTGGAAAGTGAGCAGGAAGTGCTGGAATACGTACGCAAACTGGATGGTACCGGAAGGTTTGCTGAAATCACTATAAATAATCTATCAAAGGTGTGTGCCAGTGATAACACGAGTGATTCAATGAGCTTTTCACTGGCAGTTCGATTGGAGGAATCGGAATGACGGACATTATAGAATTATTGAAAACAGCTAAATCACGCGGCGCATCTGATGTGCATATGGTGGTGTCGCGGCCTCCTTTGTTTAGAATTCACGGCCATCTGGTACGCGCCGACGATATACCGCATTTATCGGCGCAGGATATAGAGCAAGCTTTAAGCCAGGTAACGACGGAAGAAGAGAGGACTGATTTTGAGCGCTGCTTTGAGCTCGATTTCGGTCGCACGATTCCCGATGTCGGCAGGTTGCGTTTCAACGCCGCCAAACAGCGCGGAACGATAAGTCTCGTCATACGCCTGCTGCCACCCGACATACCCAGCGTTGATGATTTGGGCCTGCCCAAGGTATGCAAGGAGCTGGTTCAGCGACCGAGGGGACTAGTAGTAGTAAGCGGCCCCACTGGGAGCGGCAAATCTACAACCCTGGCGGCCATGATAGAGCATTTGAATCAGACCGAGGACCGGCGTGTTATTACGATTGAAGACCCCGTTGAATATACCTATGAAAACAAGAACTGCACCATCACCCAGCGCGAACTGGGCAGCGATACGCTTTCCTTCGCGGAAGCCCTGAGACACGTTTTAAGACAGGACCCGGACGTTATCCTGGTAGGGGAGATGAGAGACCTGGAAACGGCCTCAGCGGCGCTCACAGTGGCGGAAACAGGACACCTGGTATTGACCACCGGTCACGCGCCCAGTGCTTCCCAGGCAGTCGAACGTATCGCCAACATGTTCCCTCCCGACGAACGCCATTTGGCCCAGGAGCGCCTGGCATCGCTGCTGCTCGGTATTCTCTGCCAGGCACTGGTACCGAAGGCCGACGGCTCGGGCAGGGTGGCTGCCATCGAGGTAATGCTGGCCGCACCCGCGGTGAGAAACCTTATCCGTGAAGGTAAGACTTATCAGTTGCCCAATACTATCCGCATGCATACCCACCAGGGCATGGAGCTCCTGGATCAGGCGCTGGTACGACTTTACCGCAGCGGAGTTATCACCAAAGAGATAGTCTTCGATTTCTGCAATGACAAGGAAGAGATAACCAAGCTGACCGGCCAAAAGGAAATCCTGCATCAGCAGGATGGCTTTAGTAAGAACGATCTTGAGCCGTCTCTCACCTCTCACCTGGGATAATAAACAGACTGTACTCACATATCATGCAGTTTAAATTTCGCTTCTTAACTATTGCCTTGCGTATAGCCAATCCTTGTTTTAATGCCTTGACGATTATGTTTTCAAATAAGCGGTACTAAACTTCTCACTCTTTGGAATCATCAACCGATATAGAACGTACTCCGCCACTGTTCTTCCCGCGCTGGTTGGTTTCTCATTAAGTGCCTTAGTGGCTGTTGATTCTTTCTCTATACTCCCGAATCCTGTATCTCTCAGTGTCCTTGTTTCCCATCTGTATGCACGTATCATCTCCAGCTTTTCCAGTGGTGATTAATACATACCGGTACATAGATAGAGAACGGGATTAAATGATTTTCATTTATGGATAAAAGAATAGGTGATAACCAGTTGTTAATCTATGATAATATACCCTCTCCGGCTGGTAGAATATGAAAAGAATGTCGGGCAAAACGGGCTTGCCGGAGAGGGAAATAAAGCGGTAGGGAACACAAAAGTCTATCAGCAGAGTTCCCATAGAATCCCGCTGATAGACTTTTATTACTTAATAATACAGAGTATTTATTTACTAATGGCAATTACAGGTTAGGATACCAGTCCTGGGTTACAACGCCGTAAGTATCGATGGTGTAATCACCCTGGACCTCACCGATACCGCCAATAAAATAGGTCGCGACAGTAAACCCGGCAGCAACCGTGCAGTCGTCAGCCGCTGGCGTCGATGCATCCCAGTCGGCATCACCGAAGCCGAAGTCACCACCGTCGCCGCTCACGTTGCCGCTACTGGCGTCTGCCATGGCGGCCATCACGGCTGTCTGGACATTATGGAGCTCGGTGGCGGCAGCCTGAGTAGTACCTTCACCGATGAATCTGCCCACATTAGGCACGGCCACCGCGGCCAGGACGCCGAGAATGGCCACGACCACCAGAAGCTCGATGAGGGTAAACCCTTTCTCTCCATACCGGAACTGCCTGAAAAACCTCTTCATTGTTAGTACCTCCTTGTTTCTCAATACAGACTCTATTATTAGCTTAACATATTGTGTTTTCAGTTCAATGAGTCATTAGTCCTGCTCAAGATGGTAATAAAGTCCTATAACGCAGGGACTAAGATGACAACAAACGATGGAAATCTCACAAACTACTATAGCTTAATAATATTGGAATCAAATTACTATAAGGTCTACCCCTGTTTGTGTTCGGATTAACCCGAACTTAAATAGGGTGCTTGCCTATAGCAATAGAAACGGGAAAATACGGTTGACTCATCGGGTAAAACCCGTCAAAATGTATCAGTATGACAATCCTGCTGACGATTATCTTCGTTTTACTGGGCTTTGCAGTCGGTAGTTTTTTAAACGTATGTATTGATCGTCTGCCTTCTCGAAAGTCGCTGGTTGCTCCACCTTCACATTGCGATAATTGCGAGCAGCGGCTATCGTTCAGGGACCTTATACCGGTCCTCAGCTACTTGTGGCTACGGGGACGCTGCCGCCATTGCCGGGCTCCTATACCCCGGCGGGTGCTGCTGGTTGAGGTCGCCACTGGTGTTATTTTTTCCCTGGCGTTCTGGCGCTTTGGCCTGAGCTCCGAGTTCGCGCTTACGGCATTCTGGAGTTGTGTATTCCTGATAGTGATATTTATAGACTGGGAAAAGCAGCTCATCTTAAACCGGGTGACTTATCCGGCGGCGATGATAGCGCTGGCCGTACTCGCCATCGATTCCGTTTTCCCGGAGGCAGGTATACTGGGTAATCTCGATTTGGTGCCCCAACCTTCCATACTCAGCGGAGTTATCGGCGGCGCTATCGGTTTTGCTTTTTTTATGATCGTATTTCTTGTCAGCCGGGGCGGTATCGGAATAGGGGATATCAAGCTGGCAGGGCTTATCGGCCTCGTCACTGGCGTTCCGCTGTTCATCGTCGCTCTATTATTAGGGATATTTTTAGGAGGTGTAGTAGCTATCATTATTCTTCTTTTGAAGAAAAAGGGGAGAAAAGACGTTATCCCTTACGGTACGTTTCTCGGCATCGGGCCCATTGTAACGCTGCTGTGGGGAAGCGAGATATATAACTGGTACATGGGTCTCTACTAATAATTCATAAAAAGCTGTCATATACAGGGTAATTCAGTGTCGTGTTGACAGTACCTCCAGTGGCAAGTACAATAGTCCCTGTGAACGTGGGACTAAACGGTGGCATTACTTTTGGCGATGTGCCCGGTAAACGCGTTACCCGCGGCAGACGGCGATCCAGCGTTGAGATAATCGCCGATATGCTCAGGGTCGGCGAAAGCGGTGCCGGCAAGACAGAGATTATGTATTCGGCAAATATGAGCTATCATCAGACTCAGAAATACCTGGATTACCTGATTAACGAGGGTTTTCTCAACAAGATGGACATGGGTCATTCTGTGGTGGCCTATCAGGTAACTGATACGGGATTAAAACTGCTAAAAACCATAGATAACCTTATGCACATGCTCAGAAACCGCAATAAACAAAGCACGTAAAGAATAATAAAGTATGGTTTAGTTACCTGAGGGATGCGGGGCCCTCAGGTTTTTTTATTTTCGGCGGTTACTTCATACCGTTTCAACTTACTCTTCAGCAGCTTTTCAGGAATGAATAATCATATCTTACCGTCGCAGCTTAATAAAAACTTAAGTAAAACTTTATAAAACATTTATTACTTTTATGCTTATTTTTATGCTCGGGTGATAGAGTTATTGTATAAATAATAAATAGGTCTCTTGAAGGCTATTAGTGAGGTAAGAAACAGCAATGCGAAGAACTCTGTTATTGGATGAAGACGATCTGATCATGGTGGTTAAAGAAGATGTCGTTAAGCAAATAGACGAGAACCGCGGTGAACTGAACCGCACCGAGTTCGTTAACCATCTAATCCAGTGCCAGCTGAAAGAATATTATGGTGATAAAGAATACGTAGCCAAATCAGAATTTCAGCATTTCACCGAGCAGATGACATGCCTCCTTCACGATTTTCTCCAGTTTTTCGTTGCCTACGGAATGTCTACCGGAAGGGGTGCCCCTGCGCCGGATATCCAGGCTCTAACCGACCAACTTGAGGCTTTCAAGAACAAACAGGAAGAATCCGAAAGCTGGTAGTGCAGTTCTTTCACCTCGGCCAACTGCCAGCTTACCCCTCAATCCCCGTTGTATCTCAACTTACCATATCTTATAGAACTATGTTATAGAACTTAGTTCTAGTATTATGTTCTAGAGAACTGTCACTTCACAATCTTCTAGTTATGCCTTAGGCTTTTCTTGAAGTCACGTTTGTTTTACTTCATATGTTGTGGTTGGTGAGGTGTAATATGGCTAAGGCAATAGACCTGATGCGTGAAGGTAGAGATGAAGAGCTATGGCAGAAGTGCTGCGGTTTTCTTAGTCTTAATACCCGGGAATTCATGGAAGTTCAGGAACGTCTCCTGTTAAAGCAGCTGGAGCTGCTTAACAACTGTGCCCTCGGTGAAAGAATCTTCGGCGGGAAGAAGCCAAAAACCGTCGAAGAATTCCGCAAGATTGCCCCGTTGACAACGTATAAAGAATATTGCCCTGAGCTTTTAGAGCAGAGGGAAGACATATTGCCGGCAAAACCGGAACAATGGGTGCACACCTCCGGCAGGTCCGGGGAATATCCCTGTAAATGGATACCGCTTTCCCACGATTATACCGACGTATTGAGTGAAGTCTCCTACGGATGCGGCATTTTTTCCGGTTGTAAGGGGTTGGGAGATGTCTCTCAAATGTCGGAGTGCCCTAAGATTGTATATGCCGTCGCTCCTCGGCCTTACATGTCCGGTGCGATGGCGGCCATGCTGGAACTGCAAACTCCTTCCAAGTACCTGCCGCCGCTCGAAATATCAGAGACTCTCCCCTTCGAGGAAAGGATACAACTTGGTTTCAAACAAGCCCTGAACACTGGTTTCGATTACTTTTTCGGGCTGTCTCTGGTTTTGGTTGCGGTTGGAATCAAGTTCAGCCAGGCCTCGAGCACAACCTCGATTTTTCCTTTACTTAAGCAACCAAGGGCGCTGTTTCGCCTGGCCAAAGGCATGATTAAAAGTAAGCTGGCCCGGCGCGCTATATTGCCGCGAGACCTGTGGGATATAAAGGGAATTATAAGCGGCGGTCTTGACAGCACGGTTTATAAGGAAAGGATAAAAGAATTCTGGGGCAGGTACCCGCTGGATATATATGGTGGTACGGAGATTGGCATTATCGCTACTCAGACATGGGAATACGAAGACATGTCCTTCGTGCCGAATCTCAACTTCCTGGAGTTTATACCGGACGAGGAGCACTTAAAGTGGCAGTTAGACCGTAGCTACCAGCCGAAGACGGTACTGCTCGATGAGGTAGAGGTTGGCAAGGAATATGAGATAGTTGTCACCAATTTTCATGGGGGGGCCATGATTAGGTATAAGCCGGGGGATATGATCAGGATAACCTCGCTGTATAACGACAAGCTGGGTGTTCAAATTCCGCAGATGACCTTTGTGGGACGGGCTGATGATATAATCGACTTCGGCGTTATCAGGCTGACAGAAAAGGTGATATGGCAGGCAATAGAAGACACCGGTATCCCCTATGAGGATTGGATAGTACAGAAGGAGCTTGAGGGGACTATGGTCCTGCATCTCATGATAGAGCTGAAGGAAGGCTATCAGGCGACTGAAAAAGAAGTGGCTGCCGCTGTATATAATAAGATACTGGAATCAGATGCAAATAACGAAGAGGCCGCTGAGATTCGCCGAGATTTTGAGAACGTGATTGATTTCAAGGTGGAAGTTTCACTGTTACCCTCCGGTACTTTTGCAGAATACACTAACAAGAGAAGGTCCGAAGGTGCGGACCTGGCTCACCTGAAGCCGCCCCATATCAACCCCTCGGAGCAGGTGCTCACGGTTCTGGTGGCCAAAAAGGAACGTGCCAAAGTGGAGTCTGAAGCCGAAATTCAGGCCGATTCCGAGGCTGAAAAAACTAAAATTTAGAGTAGTACTTTAGTCCACAGTACATTGGTATTCCGACTTTAGTGCCCTCTTGACAGGCGTGAAATTAGGGCTGATAATGCCCGTATATGAATATATATTCCATATTTCCCTTTATCGCTACAATAGCATATATGCCACTGTTGCTGACAACGCTTGGGAGTCGTCCGTGGCATAAGCAGCATACGCTTTTCATCCTGTTTCTACTATTCGCTATGCTGTGGAGTCTGGGTGACTTTTTCTGGCGAGGTCAATTTTTCCCCTCTCACAGCATTCTTCTAAGCCAGATTACGATACTGTTTTGCGCTGTAATGTCAGTGCAGTTTCATGTATTTCTCTCTTCTTTCTATCCTCAGGGTCACGGGCGCTGGTTGCCATTTGCTTATTTCTCATTAGCAGTAATCTTTACCGTGGTATTGCTGGGTTATATCCCGGAGAGCATCGAGGTAAGGGGCGCCGAGCTTTATCCAGAATATGGCAGGTGGATTCTTGCCGTATTTATTCCTTTCATTATCCTGGCGGCAAGGAACTTCTACGTATTTATAAAAAGGCTGAAGACACTGGAAAATCCGGTATTGTATAACCAGATTATTTCCCTGTTATTTGGGCTTGGTTCTCTGACTATCTTTTCAATTGCTGCTGCGTTCCCGTTCGGCAGGGAATACCCTATCAGCCATTTTGGTAATCTCGTAAATGCCTTTATTCTCAGTCATGCGGTAATCCGGCATCGGCTGGTTGATATCAGGCTCGTTTTACGCCAGGGTACAGCCCTGCTGAGCCTCGCGATTATCGGGGGTATAATATACTGGATAATACTTTCAACAACTCATGTAATGTTTGGCTTTCAACTGGACATGACAGCATCTATCGCAGCTGTTGTCATCGGTCTTGCTATAGGAGCGTTCCTTTATAGAATACGTATTTATTTCTTTAGATTTATGTCCCGCGCTTTCCAGGGTGCGTCCTATGATTATCGCCGGATGCTGTC
Source organism: uncultured Dehalococcoidaceae bacterium (assembly GCA_964475175.1). GTDB lineage: Bacteria > Chloroflexota > Dehalococcoidia > Dehalococcoidales > RBG-16-60-22 > CAYYVO01. Next base: position 17,735 of record CAYYVO010000002.1, read on the forward strand.
TGATTTTACGAACAGCATACATAATATATTCAGCTTGAAACAACAGGGTGGTGAGCTGCTTTCTTTGATGATAAAAGCGATGAATATAAAACAGGCATGCCTGCTTTTCCCCGAAGCAGGCAGCGAGGATTACCATACGCAGTTTGCCGAGCCCAAGGATAAACAAAATCTATTAAGCACCTTGAGATTGAGGGCAGGTAATCCCATCATCAGGTATCTGGAAAGAGAACAGAAGCCTTTGCCCAGGGAGGATCTTTCTATTCTTCCCGCCTTTTTAGGCCTCTGGCCCCAGGAGAAAGAAGATTTAGCATCTAAAGAGATAGAGACATTCGTACCGTTGATAAGTCGTGACCGCCTGGTAGCCATTCTGGTGCTGGGTAAAAAGCGTTCCGGTAGATACTCTCTCGAAGACCTCAGTATAATTACGGATGTTACCAGCCGGGTTGCTGTGAGCATAGAAAAAGAATACCTCCGTGAACAACTCAGGGAACGTGAAGAGGAGCTGGAGGTAATCAATGCTTCCAGCGCCATATTATCCTCCAGCATGGATATTCAGGAAATATTCAGCAGCTTCACCGAGGAGTTAAGGAAAGTAATTGATATTTCCTGGTCATCGATCGTTCTTGTTGACGAAACCGAACTGTGCTGTATTGCAGTGTCTTCCTCAGAAGGAATGGCATATAAGGTAGGTGACAGGCTCCCGATGGAAGGCACCGGTACCGGATGGGTGGTGAACAATAAGAGGGTCTTCATCGAGCCTGACCTTTCACAAGGCATGCATTTTAACACCGGAGAGAATTTCTTACAGCAAGGGTTTTATACCATGGTCTATCTACCGTTGATAGCCAAGGGTAAAGCTATTGGCTGTTTTCTGGTAGCCAGTCGTCAGACGAACGCATACAATCATCAGCAAATAAGACTCCTTGAGCAGCTTGCTTCACAGATAGCCATGCCGCTTGAGCACACCCAGCTATATGCAAAAGCCGAGCAGAAAGCCCGTGTCGACGAACTGACCGGACTATACAATCGCCGGTCGCTGGATGAGATGATTGATAATGAAATCAGCCGGCATTCCAGGTACGGCGGCGTTTTCTCGCTGGCTATTCTTGACCTCGACTCCTTTAAAAAATATAACGATACTTACGGGCACCTTTCGGGAGACAAGCTGCTAAGGCAGGTCGGTCAGATAATAAGGGACGCAATACGCAGCGCCGATAATGCCTTCCGCTACGGTGGTGATGAGTTTGCTCTCCTTTTGCCGCAAACGGATTTGGAAGCTGCCTTCCAGGTAGTGGAGAGAGTCAGGAAACGAGTTGCTGAAGAGTTTGGTACCGGCGAGGTCGCCATTACCACCAGTATAGGCCTGGCAAGCTGGCCTGATGATGGGATAAGCCATACCGATATTATTGTAGCCGCCGATATGACGCTCTATCGTGCTAAAAGGAGTGGTGGCAACCAGAGCTTGCTGGCCTCGGGAACGGCGATACGTATTCAGATGGGTGAAACGATCACTGAAGGCGAGAACATTATAGATAATAATACATTAAGCGTCATTTACGCGCTGTCGGAGACTGTCGATTCTAAATCCTATTTTAGTTACAATCATTCCAGGAAAGTAGCAGATTATACGCTGGCTCTGGCAAAACTGCTTAAGATGGAAACATCTGAAATAAGTAAACTCGAGGCTTGTGCATTACTGCATGATGTCGGTAAGATAAGTATTGGCGAGGAAATCCTGAATAAAACAGATAAGTTGACTGCAGAAGAACAGGAATTAATTGAAGCACACCCCGACCTCGGGGCGACAATTGCCAGTCGTATTCCTCAACTTTCTCTCTGCGTCGACGGTATTCGTCATCACCACGAAAGGTATGACGGCAGCGGGTATCCGGATAGATTAAAGGGTAATGATATACCGCTGGAAGCACGTATACTGGCAGTAGCGGATACTTTTGCTAAGCTGACTTCCGACAGGATTGACTCGAAAACGCTGACTCACAAAGCTGCACTGGTAGAATTGCGGCGAAATGCGGGTAAACAATTAGACCCGGAGCTTGTCGAGCAGTTTGTTTCGATATATAAAGGAGAATTTGCCTTAAAGAACAATAAGGCAAGGAGGTAGAACCAGTTTGGACGATGGGTGCTGACCCCGAACTGAAATAAGTGCCATGAACAATATGAATAACTTTATTAATGGGAATTACAGGAATAATAAAAACGGTAAAATACAGGTATTTATCATCAGTCAGCAGTCGTTGTTTCTGCAGGCGATTGAACAAATAGTATCTGACACTGAAGACGTTATCATTCTGGTCTCAACAGGTATCAATGTTGATGTTCTGAAAGCGATAGATAACCTGCCGCCGGATGTTGCCTTACTGGACCTTGACGGTTCTTCTGAGAGTGGACTGGAACTGGCCCGGAAGATAAAACAACGCTCGCCCAACATAGGAGTTATCGTTCTTACCTCCAATCCGGATGATAATCAGCTTTTCCTGGCGCTTAAGGCGCAGGCCGTTGCCTATCTGAGTAAGGAACTCACTGCTGACCAGCTGGTAGAGAATATCCGACGGGTGGCCAATGGTGAGCACCCGATAAACGAAAGCCTGACTACCCGGCCTAAACTGGCGGAGCATGTTTTGCAGCAGTTCCAGGAGCTTACCGCCAGGAGCGAAGCCGAAGTATATATATCGCCGCTTACTCCCCGTGAAATAGAAATACTCCAGTATATAGCCCAGGGCTATCTCAACAAGCAGATTGCCGCCGAACTCGGCATCAGCGAGCAGACTATTAAAAATCACGTTACCTCCATCCTGCGTAAGCTGAATGCCAACGCCCGCACCGAAGCGGTGGTGGTAGCCATCAGGCAGGGACTCATCAAGATAGACTGAGTTCAGACACCGGAATAATCAGGGCTAGTTATCAGGAGGGGTAATGTTACCCCTCCTCTTTTTTGTCCACCGGCTTTTCATTACCAACAGACTATCCTAAAAGATGTATCTATGCTACCCGATATGTGCCAACACCCTCGCGCTCTTTGCTCACTGGATTTGCTGTGATAGAATAATTTGTGGGCGATACCAGAGGAGCAAATATGGTCAGCAGCCTGATAGAAGAGACGCTTAAACGTTTGCCGCACAGTCCCGGCGTATACCTGATGAGGGACTCCGGCGGTACTATCTTGTATGTAGGAAAGGCTACCAGCCTCCACAATCGCGTCAGGTCGTACTTCGGTTCACCGCGAAGACTTACTCCCAAGATACAGCGTATGGTGTCCCTTATTGCGGATATCGACTATTTCGTGGCCACATCGGAGCAGGAAGCCCTTATTCTGGAGCTGAATTTTATCAAGCAGTACCATCCCCGCTTTAACGTGCGCCTCAAAGACGATAAAAGCTTCCCTTACCTTAAGATAGATATCAATGAAGACTGGCCCCGGGTCTATGTCACCCGCCGCATGGAGCAGGACGGCGGACGGTACTTCGGGCCTTTCTCCAACAGCAGATCGGTGAAACATACTCTTAAAGTATTGCAGGCCATCTTTCCTTTTCGCATGTGCTCCAAGAATATCGGCGGCAAGGCCATGCGACCGTGCCTGGAATATCACATGGGGCGCTGCCTGGCCCCATGTTCCGGCGATGTAAGCCCCACCGAATACGCCCGGGTGATTAAGGAAGTAATTCTCTTCCTGGAGGGGAAGCAGGAAAAGGTGGCGCGGGAACTGAAAGCCAGTATGGCACGTGCCTCCGAGGATATGGACTACGAGAAGGCGGCCCTGCTGCGCGACCAGATTCAGGCCATACACGAGGTTATCGAAGGGGAGAAGATAGCCGCCACCATCCGGGGCGAGCAGGATGTCATCGCCTTCATGGTCGATGGCGACCAGGCCTATGTGCAGGTATTGTTCGTGCGCGGCAACAAGCTGACCGGCCGGGAGGGCTTTCTCCTGCAGGGGACCCGCCATGAGGAGCCGAAACAGATTATGACCAGCTTTATCAAGCAGTATTACTCCTCCAATCCACAGGTACCGCCAAGACTGCTCTTACAGTATCCGGTGGAAGACAAGCTGATTATCAGGGACTGGCTCAAAGGTAAACGGGGAGCCGGGGTGGAGATTCATGTACCGCGTCGCGGCACCAAGAAGCAGCTTATCGATATCGCCGCCGAGAACGCGCGGCAGGGACTCGAGCAGCTAAAGATAAAACAGATAACCGCCGCGAAATCCATGGATGTGGCATTGGAGGAAATCGAAAAGGAGCTGAAGCTGGATAATCCTCCGCTGCGCATGGAGGCCTACGATATCTCCAACATACAAGGTGTCTCGGCGGTGGGGAGCATGGTGGTCTTCGAGAAAGGCAAACCGAAACCGGCCCACTATCGCCGCTTTAAAATCAAAACGGTAGAAGGCGCCAACGACTACGCCATGCTTCAGGAGGTCCTCCAGAGGAGGTTTAAACACAGCTCTAAAGGTAATAAGGATGCTAAAGATACCTGGGCTATCCAGCCCGACCTCATATTAATCGATGGGGGAAAAGGGCAGCTAAATTCCGCCCTTTCCATTTTCAAGGAGATGGAAGTCAACGTACCGGTGATTAGCCTGGCCAAGGAAAACGAGGAGGTTTTTCTGCCCCGCCGCAAGGAGCCGGTGGTCTTACCGAAGACTTCACCCGGACTCCAGCTTCTCCAGCGTCTGAGAGACGAAGCCCACCGCTTTGCAATCGGCTATTTTGCCAACGTGCACCGGAGAAAGACGTTTGCCTCCGCGCTGGACGGTATTCCGGGCATCGGTCCCAAACGCAAGAGCGCGCTGCTGAGGCAGTTCGGGTCCGTCCAGAGAATCAGGGAAGCTACAATCGAAGAGCTTATCGCCGCCACCGGTATGAAGCGAGAAGAGGCTAATAAGATAAAGGAGCATTTGTAATCATGCCAGCCAATCTGACACCTGATTACCTCGCCGCTGAAAAGAACTTCCGCCAGGCCAAGACCCCGCTGGAGAAGATTGCCTGCCTCGAAGAGATGCTAGCGGTCATGCCCAAGCATAAGGGCACCGACCACCTCCGCGCCGACCTCCGGACGAAAATCGCCAAGCTGACGCAGTCGCTGGACAAGAAGACGGCCACCCAGCGGGCAACGATGATGATAGAGAAGGCGGGCGCCGCCCAGGTGGCGGTCATCGGCCTGCCTAACTCGGGCAAGTCGCAAATCGTGGCCAGTCTCACCAAGGCCACGCCCACCGTAGCCGCCTACCCCTACACCACCCATTCGGCTGTACCCGGCATGATGATATACGAGAATGTCCAGATACAGCTTATCGACACGCCGCCTCTCGGCGAACAGCCCCCCGAATGGTGGCTGTTGAACATTATCCGGCGGGCCGACGGTCTGCTGGTTGTCGTCGACCTCAGCAACGACCCCGCCGCGCAGCTGGAGAGCGTGACGGCAAAGCTGGAGGAGAAGAGAATACGAATGGGTCCGGCAGAGGAAGCGGCCGACGAAGATGCCCCGGTGAACTATAAAAAAACGCTGGTGGTAGGCAACAAGTCCGATATTGATATTGGTGGCGAGGGCTTCCGGGCCTTGCAGGAAAGCTGCGGGGAACGCCTGCCGATTATCGCCATCTCGGCGGTGAGCGGAAGACTGGATGCACTGAGACTCAGGGTGTTCGAGGTGCTGGATATCATCCGCGTCTATACCAAGACCCCCGGTGGCAAGCCGGACATGACCGATCCTATTATTCTGGACAGGGGTAGCACGATGGAAGCGGCCGCTACTGCCGTACACAAGGACTTTGCTAGGAAGATGAAATATGCCCGCATCTGGGGCTCCGGCAAGTTCGACGGGGTCATGGCCAGCCGCGACCACGTTTTGCAGGACGGGGATATTATAGAGCTGCATGCTTAAAAATATTATGACCTCTAGGAGGTATACATGAAAATAAGTATGAAGGAAATTCAGGAATTAATTGAAGGACAGACGATCGAATTTAAAAAGTCATTGAGTTCAATGAAGGAGGATTTAGAAACATTGTGTGGCATGATAAATGCCGATGTTGCTAAGGGAGCGATTTT
>CAYYVO010000003.1:0-6522 GCA_964475175.1 uncultured Dehalococcoidaceae bacterium
CTCTGGCCACGGCCGGCATTATTACTACGGTCATGTTCATTGCAGTCTTGGCCTTGTTTGTGCAGAGTCGTGCGGCCAATACGGAAGCGCTCAGCGATCAGCTGGAGACATCGAATAAATTCCTCCAGGACCGTCAGGCTACCCAGCAATCTCAAAAGCAGCAGGCATCACAAATGGAAAGCCAGATTCTGCAGCTGGAGCGGACCCGTGATATGTACGTCGTAGCTCTCGAAAGCTTCTCAGTTGAACAGAATGTACTTAACGGCGATTTGGATACGGTGGTATCCGGTCTTGCAACCGGCATCGTACTTTCGGATATACGCCACAGCGGCTCCGAAGTGACCGTTAACGGAGTAGCTCCGAATGAAGCCGAAACCCTGGCTTACGCCACGCGGCTGGAGAACAGCGGCCGTTACTCGGAAGTTATCCTTACCAAGATTGAGAGAGACGATGGTACCATCGCATTTACATTAACTATGACCTGTCAGGAGGAAGCTTTATAAATGGATATATTATCATTACTTGCGATAGCCAGGGACAGAGGAGCCTCCGACGTGCATCTTGGAATCTCAAATCCGCCTATATTCCGCATTAAAGGCTCGCTGGAGCCGGCCGATGATATGGCGGCAATGACCGTAGATGACCTTGACCAGGCGATTGCACAACTGACTACTCCGGAGCAGCGAGAGGTATTTCAGCAGGAGCTGGAACTGGACTTTGCCTATTCCGTGCCGGACGTCGGCAGGGTCAGGTGCAATGCTGCCTGGCAGAAGGGCACTATCAAGTTTGCCATACGTATCCTGCCGTCAAAAATATCGACCGTCGATGAATTAGGAGTCCCGCAGGTCTGTAAAGACCTCGTACTCAGGCCAAGAGGTATGGTTGTAATCAGCGGCCCTACCGGCAGTGGTAAATCAACGACTCTCGCCGCCATGATAGACCATCTCAATTCCACGGAGCGGCGTCATGTCGTGACGATTGAAGACCCTATTGAATACGTGTATTCCAGTAAGAAGTGCGTTATCAGCCAGCGTCAGCTCGGCAGCGATACACATTCCTTTGCCCAGGCGCTGAAACATGTGTTACGCCAGGACCCCGATGTCATTCTGGTGGGTGAGATGAGAGACCCGGAGACAGCCGCGGCAGCCCTTACGATTGCCGAGACCGGGCATCTTATATTGACGACCGGCCATGCCCCCAGTTCCAGTCAGGCGGTGGAGCGTATCGTCGATATGTTTCCGCCCCACGAGCGCAGTCTGGCACAATCCCGGCTGGCCTCTCTCCTCCTCGGTGTGATATCTCAGACACTCGTTCCCACGGCCGATGGAAAGGGCAGGGTAGCCGCCGTCGAAGTGATGTTATGCAACTCGGCGGTGAAAAACCTTATACGTGACGGTAAAATTTATCAGATTCCTAACATGATTCGCACTAACACCCAGATAGGTATGATGCTGCTGGACCAGGCTCTTGCCGACCTGCATAAGCAGGGAAAGATAAGCCAGGAATCCATGCTCTCTTTCTGTAATGACCGTGATGAAACGGAAAAGCTCGTTGGGGCGCGAACGCCGAGTGCCACCTATACGCAAGCGCCATCGAGCGATCCCCTGGATATGCCGGTAACGCTTAATTAAAGAAATCAAATACCGCGAATGACGGGCAGGGCACGTATTCGTGCCCTGCTTTCTTATTTTCTGAGTGTATATTTATCAAAAATTTATATAATATCCATCTTTTAGGCATTTTTGGCACCACCGATTAAACAGTCGTCAGGTAGAATTATTTCAGGTGGGCCAGAGGCTGAAACGGCTTCCGGCAGAAATTACTATTAAATGCCGTCCTAGGAGGTTATTATGCGCGGCAAAGATAATATAGAGCAGGAAAAAAGCGACGACAAATGCATGATTGTCGTCCCGGTGAGCCTTTTGGCCAAGATTGACCTCAACCGGGATAAGCTCAGCCGGGCTGAGTTTGTCGAGTTGTGCATCGATACCCTCACGCAGCAAGGCGATGATGAAGGTCTGGACCCCCTGGAAACCGTGTTCCCGGCCTACAGGGTAGCCCAGTCCAACGGCAAAAACGGAAGTAACGTCACCCGCACCGAGTTCGATGAACTGAAAACCAGCATCAAGGATATGATGCGTTCCTTTGTCGAAAGTCTGCCAGCGCATATGGCGGAAAACTGGACACAGGCCACCAGCGATGCCGAGCAGCGCTCCCAGCAGCTTATGGAACTGCTTGAAGACTAATTAGAAAAAACTTACACCGACTTTTTAACCCATAATGGGTCTCATTGACGGCGATTTTTATCGCCGTCTTTTCTTTTTTTCGGAAGTATATACTAATATTTTTTACTCTCTTTATCTCAGCATAAAACACCCCCCTCTCAGGTTTGACTCTGGTGGGATTTTTACCCTCAAGGATGCTTTGGTCTAATCCGCGCATGTGCCTGTCCTGCGGGCTTCTCAGCGCCTCTCATAAGCTCTCTGCGTTACTGCTGGATTGATGTTAGTTAAGTCCTGTTAATAATCCTGATTCAGGCGTAAAGATGCCACATCTAGAGTAAATGTCTGTAATAATGCCTCTAGGAAAAACGTTCTCAATAAGCTAATTTTGATAGTAGAGAGTGAGGGGGAATAATCTACATTTACTGGAGATGTTGTTATGAGATGCAGAGTGGAATTAACTGAAAGTGCCCCCAGAGAGGAGTACAGCCGCCCAGTGGATTACCACAATTACAGCGAGCCTGGCGAGATCCGGCGGGGAACCCCCGTAAAGGTAACGGCTATTCAGGCGCAGCGCAAGGTGTGGTTGGGTGGCGAGGTACCCGTATATGTCACCGTGGCAAACTATGTCAACCATGATAAGGTAGCCGAAATCATATTGCAGGACTACACCAAGAACGTTTTCATCGGCAGGAGCGAAATAGTAATACCTCCCCATTCATCCAAGACTGCAACGTTCAGATGGAAAACCAGGGGGTTCAGTCTGGGTGAACATGTTCTCCACGCCGAAGCCATCTCCGACCCCGAACCATATTATGAGTATGACAGCATGACCACGGAACGAGTAGATTACTCGAACCGAATGAATAACGAAGACAGTTATGTCAGACGCAGGCGTGATAGTGAGCTTCAGGAAATCGTGGCCGAGGCCGAGGAAATCCTGAGAAGGGTAGAGGAAGAATGGGAAGACGCTTCTGTCGCCCGTGACCAAGCCACAGAGGAGGCGGAACATATAATCGCGGAGGCTGACGAGCAGGCTTATGAACAGGGTCGGCAGACGGAAGGACAGACAAACGCTATCATCGATGATGCCTACCAGCAGGCGGATGATATAGTGCAGGAGGCGGAAATGTTCAGGCGACAGGCTGAGGAATACAGACAGCGGGTTGAAGCAGAAGCAGAGCAGAACGCAGCGGATTTGGAAGAGAAGTACCGGTCGAAGGCAGAGGGCGAAGCCCTGGAGATAAAAGACGAAGCTATCAGGTATGCCGAAGAGCTGCTGGCCGAAGTACAGAAGCAGCTTGAATCTGCCAGAACTCTCCGGGAGCTGGCTAAAGACCTGGCGAATATCGCGGGATTCGAAACGATAGAGGCAGATGACTATATCGATGATGATGCAGATAGTGACGACAATAAATCATCGAATATCGAAGATTCGGATAATTACAGCCAGGAAACCAGTCAGGAATCAAGCAACGAAGAACCGGATTGCGTGATTGAAGAAACTGCAGCCGAACAGCCGGAATTTGAACTCTCAGAAGAAGAAACAGCGGTAGACAGCGCCTCGGATGAAAAGGATTCCGATAGCGCTCAGGACCAGGTGGAAACGGATGAAACCCCGGAGGCTGAAGATAAACCCGGTACGCCCCGCAGGTCTTTCTTCCGGTGGCAGAATATCATCATGGTTCTGTCCCTGGTTACGGCGGCGGTGTTGCTCAGTTTCGGGTTGACATCCCTGGGGTAAGCCGAGAGTCATTTCCGGCTCTAGGGATTTATTAAACAGAGTAATTAAATTACCGGCGATTCGGCCAGCAATAAGGTCGATGAGCCGGTTCTTTTTTATCATTAGTTAAACTCCGTTAATACATAGAAAAAAATAACTGTAACAGGGATTACCTGTGTGATAGACTATGATTAGAGTATGCACCGCAGTGATTCATTCAGGCACTATATAATGGGTCTAATATTAATAACGGTTAACCTGTGGGTATACCAATACCCGGCAAAAAGGATGTAATTAGAGCTTTATGATTACTGGAAAAGAACAACCGGCCGGCGCTGGTACATCGCTGCACAACAGGCATACCCTGAGACTTCTCGGAGCAGTCATACCTATCCCTGTCCTTATACTTGCCCTCTTTTTCGGAGTTTTGGGTTGTTCAATAAATGGGGAATCCAATGAAGATAGTGGAGCGCGTATCCAGTTTGAGGAGGAAGTTATCGACCTGGGCACGGCGATGCCGGGCGATGAGCTGGAAATCGTGTTTGTCTTCCATAACATCGGCGACGAAGTCCTGACGATAGGTGAGATAACTACCGAGGCCGTAACCGAAGGATGCTGACCGCCCAAACCCGTCGTGCGTGACACGACATTGGAGCCCGGCCAGCAGAGCACTATTACCGTCGATTACACCGTGAAAGAGGTTGAGGGCCTCCAGGTTTTCAAGTATTTAGTGAAGTCAAACGACCCTTCCGTACCGGAAAAGGAACTCATCTTCCAGCTGGTATGTATCTTTGATAAATAGTCGGTCGTTAACCTCCATAAACACGCGGTGCTCTGGAGCAGAATAGAACATTTTTCTAGAAACTTGTCACTTCTTTAGACACCATATTTTGATGTGAAATAATAGCGGGTCATCTACAGATATAGGTGTCCCGCTAACTTATTAATAACATAAGAAACCGATAAGGATGGTGACAGGTTAGTGAAAGACACAGTTATCAATCTGGTAAAGAAGGTATTCTTTCATAAGTATTTTAACCTCGGTATCAGGGTATCCATAGGTGTTGTGCTGTTGATGGCCGGTGTGGGTAAGATCGCGGGCGGCCATGAACTGGTAAATGTAGTGGCCAGTCTCAAGATGCTGCCGTATCCGTTGATTAATCCCGTCGGGTCAGCGCTGCCCTGGTTCGAGATAGCGCTGGGCACCCTCTTTATCCTCGGACTCTTCTCAAGGATTGCAGCCGGTATCAGCCTGCCGTTGTTTGCGGCGTTTATCGTAACCAATGTCTTCAACCTTCACCGGGGAATAACAGAGCCCTGTTCATCCTGCTTCGGGAATTTCCTGGTAATGACCGCCCGTGATGCCCTGATAATCGATTTATATCTGCTGCTGGCCGCTTTCAGGGTGATGCTACTGGAGGAATATTCCCTCAGCCTCGACTCTTTATGGACGAGGAGAACCCGCCCGGCCGAAGCAAGCCAGTAAGTAAACGCCTGCGGGTGTATGAGTTTTAAAGGAAATAATCAAATACCGGGGGACATACCGCCCCTCCCAATTATTAAGGGGAGATGATAGTTATGCGAAGAGCAGTTTATTTCAGCCTGGTAGCTGCCATTCTGACGGCGCTTATATTACTGGTCGGCTGTGTTTTCGTGCCCGTGGAATACGAAGAGGCACAGACCACGATATCGCCCGGTGAACTGCTCCAGATAGAAATAGACGTCGCGGCTCAGCAGATACTCGTGGGGGACTGGAGAGCCAACGGAGAAGTAGCCGGCTCGTATAACGGGCCTAACGATGACAACCGGGCCTGGCAGTCTTCATCGGGGAAAAACGATTTTACGATAAGCGGCGAATTCAATCCCGGCCTTTATACCTTCAAATTCCGAAACGACGGCAGCGAAGCGACTACGGTAATATTCCGTTACCGCTACCAGTAGGTAATCCTGGGTTAAAAGCTGCTGTCATCGGAACCGCGTTTTCAGATTGCCCGTATACGGGCGCTTTTTTCTTGTTAAAATATCCTGAAAACTGCGGGTATTTGCGGCTTCTGCTGAAGACGTGATGCGACTATACAAGGCCGACGAAGAGAAGTAGAGAGTTCCAGAGGACTATCAGGCTGTAGAATATCACGAAAGAGATACTGCTGAGGATAGCCAGTCTCGGCCAGCGTCGGTGTATATCCCAGATGAGAAGCCAGCATAATAACGCTGCCAGGGTTTTCACCAGAGGGAAGTACCACTGGTCCACCCAACCGCGCAGGAGGGGATTACCCTCGCCGGCAAGTCCGTTGTTTACCAGAAAGCTGGTAATCAATCCGTCAGCTACCACGAGGACAAATAAAGCTAGCAGTAAAATGTAGAGTCGGCGCGGTGCTGTCCGGGCTGCACTAAATATCTTCATACGGCATCAATATATATTTGTTTTCACCGGGGGATGTGTCATTTCCTGGCCCGGCAAGCTTCAACCCAGCGGACGTAGTCGTAATGCAAAACTAAATACCGACTAATATCCGCACCACTATTAGACGCACTGTAGACCGGTGATGTCAATTGAACGTAAGTTACCATATCCCT
>CAYYVO010000003.1:6532-20850 GCA_964475175.1 uncultured Dehalococcoidaceae bacterium
GGGTTTCCTGTGGAATAATTTTCTGGATATAGTGTCTTACGATAACTTCCGGCAATTGTCACCGAAACACCAGGGGTCACGATGGTGGGTATGTATGAGGGGGCATTGACGCGGTATGGGGAATAGACAGGAGAGGGGACAAAGTGAAACAATTTTTAAGGGCTGGACTACCCTGGTGAAAGCGCAAGATGGCATTAGGAACAGTGGAGAATCCGGTCCAGGCCGGGAGCAGGCAGAGAAGTTGTCCTGCCTCTTTCAAGGCCCTACCAGAGGCGCTGAAATGCGATTATGCCGGTTATCAGCGCCATAATACTATTTTATAAGTACGCGATATATTAATAGTAAATTAGTCGCTCGGGTGTTTAGCGTAAACCGGCACGCATCCTGGTGGAGGGTTCCTGGTAAGTCTTTCGGGACTGGAGGGGTACCCTGATGCGCTTGGGGCGGGTCTGGTAGACAACGGCGCCGCACTGTAGACAGAACACGTAAGCGCCTTCATCGTCACGAGCCGGGAATACATTGCCTCCGCATCGCTGGCAGGTTTTCATCCTCATAATGTTTTCCATTTTCAGCTCTCTCCTGTAGTAAGCCTGAATTTACGTCGAAGCCGAATAGACGTCAAGTTCAATCAGCTTCAAACAAAAATTACATCACCTGAGCCCGAGCGTGAACTGATAACGTTCTATAATAATCTTCTATGGCGGCTGGAACACATATATAGAAAACTCATCCACAGGAAAAGACAGGAATCCATAAAATATAAGAACTTAAGTGAAATTGACAGTTAATCCGAGTGACAGGGACAATGGCTATTATAGGAATTTCATAATTACCGGCGCCAGTTGTTTGGCAGGATATATAATGAGAGTAAAAAAAGGATTACAGAAGATACTCATGGTGGCAGTAACGCTTGCACTATGCGGCGTTTTTGTCGCTATGGGCAGTGGTTCTGCCGGTACGACTAAAGGCGTCTTCTCTATGAAGGTCGAATATCTTGGCCCGGGAGAAGCAGCCGTTATCCGTGTTGAATCCAACAAGAATAACGTTATCGCCTACTTCGAAGATGTGCCTGAGGGTGCTGTTTTTCAGATAGACGGCAGCGGCTACAAACACGGGCAGTTGGGATCTAATACCTACTTCTATATATCCGATGGTGAAAACTGCAGTCAATATTGTGACAATGATTGTAATGGAAATGGTGGATGCAGCAAGTACTGGTGCAAGTGCAAGGACAAATGTGGATATAAGGAATACAAGATTCACACCTCCTGTTCAAAGCCCCTGTCGGTAGGGATGGAATTCGGGCCTTTCCGAATTGTTGAACTTGATGCCTATGGTGGTCAATGCGTTCCCAGCGTCCCGCCTTGCCCTGATTGTCCGGATCCCTGTCCCGATTGTCCCGAGCCGGAACCCGAGCCGGAGTGCCCTGAATGTCCTACCTGTCCGGACCCGTGCTGCCCGTACCCGCCGCCGGTAATACCGCCGCCGCCGCCATCGGTAACGCCGGTTTGGATGATTGAGATGAACAAACGCGTAACCGAGTTGGATACCCGGGTGCAGCGCCTGGAGGTAGAGCAGACCAAGCTTGAGCAGGAGATAAACAAGATAAGGACAGACCTCAATATACAGTTACTGCGTATCGAAGCCGAGGTCAGGTCTGTCAAGGAAAATGCGGAACGCCAGGTAGAGCAGCTTGTCTGCAAGATCTCTGCTGTGGAAGCGGAAGCAGCCAAAGACAGGAAACGCCTTGAGGATAGTATCGGCAGGGTAGAGCGAAACGTCGAGACGAAGATAAACTCACTATATAATGAAATCGAGCGGGTAGAAAGGCGTGCCGCCGAAGAGATAAGCCGACTGGAACGGAAAATCCAGATTATTCAACAGGAAGAGCAGAATAATATCAGGCAGCTTGAGCAGCGGATGAATGACTTGATTGGCAGTATGGACCGCAAGGTTATGAGCCTTGAAGGTCAGATTAGGGGAGTCCAGCAGGAGATGTTCACTTACTCCGCTAGAATTTCTAACCTGGAAACACTGGTGCCGGAGATTAAGGTGAAGGTAGCGACACTCCAGGATAGGATGTCACAACTGGAAGTGAAGATAGCTTCGATGGAAGCCAAGCTGACCAAACTGATACTGCTAGATCCGTAGACATGAGAAAGGCCAGGTAGGTGGGTAACAGACTCGCCTGTGATAAAGAACCTGGCCTTTACAAATATTACAAGATGAAATTAGTTAAGGTGGATATCCATATAAGGGATTTCAGAATCAATCTCCGAGGTAACGTGGAGATTGAGAAGAAGGAAAAGCAACTCACATAAGCTCCGCCGGAGCTCCAGCATTTCCTTCCTGGTAACATAAGAATTGCCGATACTTAGAGGGGTGGTTTTGGAATCACCGGAGCGGCCGCCAGTTGCTTGGCCAGTCTGGCTGCTAAGTGAGTGCAAAAGCTCATTTACGTCCATGAATCTAGACCTCCTAATTAGCTCGTCAACCTGCAGTCCCCGCCCCAACGATAAGCGGGTTTGGGCACTTCCTTCGAGGGGAATTGTTCCTTTTCCCTTAAATATACGGGAATTGGAAAAATTGTCAATTCACCAGAACATACATTTTCCCCCTTTTCTTACTATTGCCTATAGACGATTTTTCTGTGTCATGTACACTAGCAGGTCGAATGACTGTTAGGTTAGAGTTTATATAGCAGGAAAAATATCTGAGGAGGTGGATTAAGTTGGTTTCAAGATATGATGATTTAGATATGCACCCGGTTAAGCAACAGGGTAGTGTTGATACCGGCGGCGATGCCCTCGAGCAGGAATTGCTCAGGGTGAAAGATGTAGCTAACCTCCTCGGCGTCCACCCCAACACGGTACGTATCTGGACAGAGCGCGGGGTATTGCGTTCCTACCGCGTCGGCCCGCGTAGAGACCGGCGTATACCGCTGGCTGCCGTGAGACTGCTGCTACAGTTGGAAGACCAATAGGCCCCCGGCTGGAAGCAGCACGTCCGACATTCACAATAGCCACAGTTCATGCCTGTATTCCCATGGATTTCTTCCTATCTTTTGGGGATACTTTGTTATACCTTCTTCTTCGAGACAACTGTTCTAGAATCCGCCATTAGAACTTACTGGCTTTGCCCGCGCTTTATACTGGTATATGATTACAATGTACGCCAGATTACAGGCAGGAAATGAAACTGATTGGAATGATGATGATAGACACACAACAATTGATGACCCCGGAACAGGTCTCCGAAATACTTCAGGTTCACATACTGACGGTGTACGATTATATACGCGGCGGTAAGCTCAATGCGGTTCGTCTGGGTCGAAACTACCGGATACTACCTGCCGACCTGGGCCTTTTCCTGGAAGCGAACCGGGTAAAGGTAATGATAAAACTGGAGAACTGGGTACAGCCGTCCTGTTTAGCAGCGGAGGGCAAACATGGATACTAGACGCTCTAATATAGAAATAATCGCTGATATCCTCAGACTGGGAAACACCAAGAAGACCGATATCATGTATGGCTGCGATCTGTGTTTTTCTCAGGCACAGCGCTACCTGCCCTTCCTCCTGGAGCGAGGTCTGCTGGAAGAGTATGAGGTAGTTAAAGGCCGCAAAACCTACCGTCCGACAGCTGATGGGGAGCAGCTTCTGATGCATATCGAGAGAGTAAGAGAGCTCATGGAACTCCCTGACCGCGATGCCTATACGGGCGGAGATATCAATATAGGCTCAAGATTAAGCCTGAGATAGCTGCCCGCTGCTGCCTGCAGTCAACGCACCAGGCTCTTGCTTACGAGAGCCAATCTCACCCCCGTAGCAACACCTTCCTGTTCTTTCTATTATGGCCCTGCTGCGAAGACGGTGGTGCCTTCCTGCGACGTTATCGTGAGTGCAAACTCGTCGTAGGTCATCGTCGTCAAGTTCAGCGCCGCTCCGCTACTGCTGGCCCTCACGTTAACATAATAGGTAAGTGTCTGGTTAGGTATCACAGTGGCTACCGGGCTGAAGGTCACCGTCTGTCCGGATACCGTGTGGGCAGACGGGCCACTGGCGGAAACGAAGGTCATTTGCGCCGGGATAATATTGACGATATTTATATTATGCAGGGTGGTTCCACCCTGGTTTGTGGCCGTAATGATGTACGTGGTAAACTCGCCGACTGCTATCGGGTCCTGGGTGTCCGTAGTGGACATGGTCATGCCGCCGGGTACCGCCGATACGGTAGTCGTCGCGGAGTCTGTATCGGTCAGCCCCTGGGTAGTGGTAACGGTCGCCGAATTGGTCCACGTGCCGTTAGTGTTTCCCCTGAGTACCAGCGTCAGCTGCCTCTGCTGGCTGGCATAAAGAGTACCCAGATTCCACCTTACTGTATTACCGAAAACCGTCCCCGTAGGAGATGATGATACGTAGCTCATACCGGTTGGTATCGTGTCGGTTACAGTGACCCCGGTCAGGCTGGTACCTCCGGTATTCCTGGCGGTGATGGTATAGGTGGCCGTCGTACTCTGGTTCAACGTTGCCGGGCCGGTCTTGGTCAGGTCGATAAGACCGGTGGTTCCGATGGTAGTCGTTACGGCAGCCGTATCGGTTAACCCTTGGTTTGAGTTAACGGTGGCGGAATTGGTCCAGATGCCGGCAGTGTTTCCCCTGAGTACCAGTGTCAGCTGCCTCTGCTGGTTGGCAGAGAGTGTCGCCAGATTCCATGTTACCGTGCCACCCACTACCGAGCCGGTAGGAGATGATGACACGTAGCTCATGCCGCTGGGTATCTGGTCCGTAACGGTGACCCCGGTCAGGCTGGTACTGCCGTTGTTTCTAGCTGTTATAGTATAGGTAGCGGTGGCACCCTGGTTTAACTGTGAGGGGCCGTACTTGGTGATATCTATGGCGCTGATACCTACCTCGGTAGTAGCCGATGCCTCAACAACGATACCTTCGGCGATAGTGGCGGTGGCATGATTCGTCCAGCGCCCCGCCTGTCTCGCTTCTGCGGTTATCTGGATCAGGCGGGAATCTCCGGCAACCAGAGCGCCCAGGTTCCAGCTCAGCTCAGCACCCGTGACATTGGCGGCCGGTGAAGAGCTGATGTAGGTCATGCCCTCCGGCAGAGTATCGGTGACCACCAGGTTGGTGGCAAACATCGATTCGCTATCATTGGTTACGGTCAGGTTATAGGTAATCTGCGCATTAAGATTCGCCGATGGCGGTGCCGTCTTGGTTAAATTAAGCAAAGGTTTATTATCGCACCCGCCGGCTATCTGCACAAGGGTAACGCCAATATTGTAGCACCCTGGCATACAGTCATCATCGACGCCTACAACGATGCCGATAGAATCACGCCAGTCGGCGGTATAGCGGTCGGCAAAGTCGGATAGACAGAATACCCATTTATTAATACACAACTGGGTTACATTGAAAACGTGGTCGACGGCGGAGCCCGTTTCATCGTCTCCACCGAAGACATCCACCTCTATACAATTGGGTATATCCAGGGTGAGTTCCACCATGATACCCTGGTTGCTGGCATTTTTAAGGGGAAGCTGAATGAGGAAGACATCACCGGTATTAGCCTCGGCCGCTGCCTGAAAGGAAGTCCAGTCGTCACCGACTATTCCGATGCTCTGGACCAGCGAGCGGGGAGCGACACGGATGGTCTGGATGTTTACACCCTCGGGTAGGTTGCCGGGGAATATGGGCTCTCCCACTAAAAGCGATTGCCCAACCTGCACGGGAATATCACCGGTTACCTGACCGGCGATAATGGTGCCGACCGCGGCACCTATCCCTGAGGCAATAATAAGGAATGCTATCAGCCACAGGGGAATGGTCCTGCGTAGGATATGTATTTTTCTCTTCACAGAGCCTCCGTTACACCACAGGCTGCTGTGGATTTATTAATAAAATCTGTGGTTACCTGCGAAAACCTTTGGTATCTTACTTCTTCTATCTTAAGTATAGTAACTGCGGGCGGACTGTCAACTGCAGTAAATATGAACCTTCTTTACTTTATCCCACGTTTCCTACAGATGATTTTTCTGGACTAATACCGCTGGAAAAATTTCACGAAAGAACTCAGTTCTATAATACATTAACTTCTTTAGACCTAACTGGAATGATAGATTGAGGGTGAGAGATTAGCTAGGAGAGGAGGTTATAAATATAGAAAGTGACTTGGGCCAGAG
The DNA here is from genome assembly GCA_964475175.1 of uncultured Dehalococcoidaceae bacterium. GTDB lineage: Bacteria > Chloroflexota > Dehalococcoidia > Dehalococcoidales > RBG-16-60-22 > CAYYVO01. The sequence continues at coordinate 12,725 of CAYYVO010000003.1, forward strand.
GCTTAGGGCTGCTGCCACATGCCTCGACAAGCAAAAAATGACTCTCAACAAGACACCAAATTTACAAGGAGGAAGCTGGATGAAAAGTAGTGTGCGTATCATGGGCAGAAAAGCAATCCCCATCTGGTTGCTGGTGCTGGCTCTGGTTGCCTGCGGCGCAGGTGCTGCCGCGGGTACAGTTCTTGCCGGCAAAGTAACAGGCGAGGTGCCGGTGGCGGTAAGCCAGGCCCTTTTGACTGAAGCACCGGACTGGAAGGACAGCTTAGCTGCAGATAATACTACCCAGCCACAGCAGGTTTATATGCACGCAACATGGGTGCATTCACCTAACCGTGAATTCGGCGCAGTAGCTGATGACAATACTGCCTTCCAGGCAGCTGCTGAGCTCGCAACGGGTGATTGGGCTGTCTTCAACCTGCCCCTGAAAAATGCCAGCGATGTTGAACTTATCGGTTTACTCACCCTCAGCGTTCCCGAATGCATTGAGGTTGAAGTATTCCAGGCCAAGTCCGATGCTGCCGGAAGCAATGTTCACAATGTAATCCGCGTAGGCATGAACACCTGGAAATTCAAACTCGATAAGGAAGCTGAGTACGTGGATCCTGATGATGCTCTGGCTATTCTGGTAAGCGTTGATGATATCTGCATGCCCGGATACTACAACATCGAAGGTACTATCAAGCAGATAGGTTACTAGTAATGATTCCCGACATCGGGGCGGGTGGTTTCGGCCCCCTGCCCCGAATAAAAAGTCGGATGGTGGTCTTAATCCTCTGGCCCAAGTTTCTTTTATGATGATGAATAAGAACAAATCGCAACTGGGGAAGAAGCTGGTGAAAACGAAAATAAAAAAGAATATGAGGATGTTTGTACTGATATTCTCCCTGATTGCGGCGGGAGCGGGAGCTGCCGCCGGAACGGTGCTTGCCGGTACCGTTGACGGTGAAGTCAATGTTTCTGTCAGCCAGCCTCTGCAGGTAGAAAGCCCCTCCATACCCGGGCTGCCTTTAGGGCGTGCCTGGTTCGGGGCTGCCAGTGATGAAGGTACCCAGTTCAGCGCCGCCGCCCAGCTTTATCAGGGCGAGAGTGCTACAATAGAAGTACCCATCATAAACCAGGCAGAGGTTGACCACGTGGTCGAGATTACGGTGATAGCACCGATACTTACCGTACCCACCGGTGAAAATCCCGCGGATTATAGCATTAATCTTGAAGTAGAAGGCAGCGGTTTTATTACCGATGTCGTAAGCGTCGGACCTTATAAATGGAAGTGTACTACTCCTGCCGCAAGTCAGGGCAGGGGAAGCGCTCCATTCGATGGTATTGAACTAACCGTGGCTCTTGGAGACATGGTACCCCCGGGGTATTATGAGCTTACAGGCCAAATGCAGGTGGTACCATATTGACGGGAGTTATAAAATAGAGGTAGCTCATGGCAGACAGGAAATTTCTATTCGTAGATAAGAGTATTCTAAACAAGATAGACCGGAGGCGTGGCCGTTTATCTCACGGTGACTTCATCAGGCGCTGTGTGGAAAACTACCTCGGGGAGGAAGAGCGCCCGGTTGCCCATCGTCCTTCAATCAATGTGTGGAAGGACAATGCTCCTGTAAAAAGCAGGTCTTCCAGACGCGCTCCGGATAAGAACTCGTTAATATTCATGGACCAGGATCTACTGGACCAAATCGATCATAATCGCGGAACAGTTTCGCGCGCGGAATTTATCGAGCAATGTGTCAATTCACGATTGCCGAAAGTAGTAGCAAGCGATACCAAAAACTATGCTACCAAGGAAGAGTTCCAGGAATTCAGGGGTTTTGTTAAAAATACCCTTAAAGACCTGGCGGACATGCTCTTTCATTCTAACGGCTCGAGTAAGTTAGATGATTACCCAGCCTCCACATACCGCACCAGACGCGAGTCAGAAGAGACATCCGACTATGAAGAATCCAGAGCTCGGGCCCTACCGGCACGTACCAGGAGCCGTGACTATTATGAGGATGATTATACCCCGCCACGCAGGGCGCCGCGGAGACCTTCGCAAAGACCTCCGGAGAGGCGCTATGCAGAGGACAGAGAGCGTGAGTCGTCCTGGCGGCGAGAGAGAACCGAAAGATATCCCTCTGAAGAGCGGAGAGAAAGCGCGGATTATCCGCCGCCGGCCAGGGACAGGCAGCGCTATTCGAGGGAGCAAGAATACCCTCCGCAGCGACCCGGGCAGGATGTACGGGAGGTAAGCGCCGGAGACGGAATAAATCTGCGGGGGATGTTGAACGGACTCAAAGTGCGATTGCAGAACTGGCTGTTTACCCAGGAGGAGCCGGCACCTGCCGCTGGTGCCTACCCGCAGACGCCGACTCAGGCGCGTTATAATGACTATGATACATCCCGTCGTGAAGTATCACGGCATGATGTATCCCGTTACGATGTGACCCGTCGGGAAACCGTTACGCATGAAGCGCCTCAGGTAATGGAGATAGAGGAAGAGGAGACTGCCTCGCAGAACATGCATCCCGGACTCTGGGGACTCGCTATTCTTCTCTTCGGCTTTGGTGATACTCTGCTATCTACGATGGTATTCGCCAAGGGAGGCTTTGAAGCTAATCCGTTGATGGGCGGCCTCGTTTCATTCTTCGGCGGCAGCATCGTCGCTTTCGTTATAATCAAGACCATCATCATGGGTCTGCTGGCTCTTATATCCTTTAAGGTCTTCAAGCACCAGGGCTGGCTTATACCCAGTATACTCATCGTTGTGGGCGCCTTCCTGGTAATATCAAACTTCATGGCCTACATCAAGCTTTAAAAACCGGCCCCGGTCATAACGAGAACCTCCTCTCCAGACCGGGGTCTTTTTTTATCCCTCGTATTGTTATCAGTACTATTCGTAATATTTCATATGTATCCTCGTGCAATGTGTCTGATAAACAACCAACAGCTCGGCAGAAGCCCCTCCAGTACACACCAGAGCCTCTGAGAGAAGCGACACAGCCGCTTTAATATCTATGTGGGGTTTTTATTAACATAGAACAGCCGGGTAGCTCTGGATGGGTAATTCAGATACGGGTTTATCAGGCAGGGATGTAAAAGTTTTCCAGGTGTTTGGATTAGTAACGATCATATTACCCACGCCGTTTCTCCGGTCGGTTACAGCAGCTCCACCTCTATCATATGCTTAATCGGCATGAATCATCTCAAGAGGTTGTAGATATAATCGGACGTAAAGGGACGGGGGTTGGTGATTTGTGTTAGATGTCTGTGGCTATCATCTGCAGATGCTGTCTGGTTACCGGATCGGTATTGCACCCTATAAGTTTTATCTATTATTCGCCTGGGGGTGTATATCGGGCACTCAAAGCGTCTGAAGCATAATCTCCAGGCGTTTACCCGGCCTTACCTTATTAGTATGTACCTACCGGCTGACCTTTTATCGCCAGGACCGGGCTTAGAACATAATAGCCCTGGTATACCGGGGTCTCTACCTTCTCCCTGATGAAGTCAATGGCTTATTCCTCGAGTTTGAGACGTGCGCCTCGTTCTACCAGATATCTATTATCAGCTGGCGCATATAATGAGCAGAGAGGTTGAGCAAGCCTTTCAGCGCAGGGTGTGCTTACCTTACATATTAATGCCTGTCCGTCCCGTAGTCATATCCTGTGGATATTCATCTCAAGAAGTTTATCCCGTTGGCCGTTTCTATCCTGGTAACAGTGATAATACAGACTTGAATATGGCATCAGGATGACAAACGGGGGAGGTTGATATTAAGGGCAATGCAACCTGAGTGACCGGGGAAAGTAATTCCCGGATAGCGTGTTGTCCGGCGGCGGAGTAGTTGCCGATGCGTACAGTGTGGAGGGGGACAATAGAGGAGTATCCTATGGGCGAAAACAGGGTGGTCTTAGTTGATATATTCAGCCTCAGAGAGTTGTCTCGGCGCTGCTGTCATGCAGGAATTAAATACATAATGGGGAGATATGAAACAGCCACCGCTTGCTTGGTAGAAGCGGTGGCTGCTGAGTTCTTTTTTGACCTGGTTGGGTCCGGAGCAGAACCAGGACTATTTATTATCTTTACTGTCTCTTCACCAGTATGTGCATTACATATGCGGGGCATCAAATACTGGCGAGTTCACTGGACTTGCTAGCTGCCGGTGCAGTCTTGGGTTACTACACCTTCTTGGGTGAAGTCATAGGTACAGCCTGATTTTATAGAGGTACCATTGAGCCCGCTCATATAATCACTGAGTTGCAGAGACCCACTGTCGCTTTTTACATTGCTCATGTCGGCGACAGCACTATAGGTACTATCCAGCGAGCCATTATCGCTGTCAGCGAGTAGCGCCATGGTAGCCGTCTGCACATTGTGTAGCTCGGTATTCTGGGCTTCTACCCTACCCTGGCCGATGAACTTGCCGACATTGGGTACTGCGACGGCGGCCAGGACACCGAGGATAGCAACTACCACCAGTAGCTCAATTAAAGTAAACCCCTTCTCACCGTACCGGAACTGCTTGATGAACACCCGTATCCTTTCCATCTGTTCTGCTCCTTTCGTTACTTTCGTGGTTGTGTATTTTTCTCCGTTACTATAGCTATATTATACTAAGTTAACTTTACTTGAAAGTACTTACATTCTAGACGTATTTTCCATTTCTTGGGGAGACTGTGAAATAGAGATTTGAGCGTGGAAAATACGGCTATTTGGAGGAAAGAGATACAAAGTTGACACAAGGCCATTTCTCGCTTGCTGTGGTGCTTCTGAAACCGTTCTCAAATGGGTTGATTAAATGGAAGTTTATATACAAAATGACATACGGCTGAAAATTTGTAGGAAGTTATATGAGATATAAATGGTTGTATATATGAGTGTCTTTTTAGCCGGGATTCAATAGATATACCAGGTTCTTAACTACCGCGTACGACATAGTGTGAAGTACCGCCGATACTGGTCTTGCTGCGCAGCGAGAGGATAATGTATATCAGATTCCAGTTATCGCCCGGATTGGGCATATCCAGTTGCACTGTCGTATCCCCCGGCTCGAGCAGATTGCTCGCCCAGGTAATATCAAACGTATCGATATCCATGCCGTCCTCGGTCATTCCCACGGATTGTGAGTTCCAGACGTCATTGGGGTCGAATCCGTCGGACAGGGCGGTATCGTTAAAAACCAGCTGGTCTCCGTTCCTCCAGTCGTCACCCTCGGCAACGAAGCATGTCAGTGACGCAGCGTTCACTTCTCCGCCAATCGGCTCCGGCACGATAAAGCCGGTAATGGTGCCGCCAGGCTCACCGTCATCATCCCAGTCGAAATTAGAGGAGACCTGGGCCCAGATAAAGTCGTCATAAAGATAGAGCTGGTGTCCCGCGGTCGCTGGGCTGGAGTAAATTATGATAATGGACCAGCCGGCGTATGACCAGTGTTCGTCGGTATCGGCATCGACATCACCGACAATATATTCTCCGTTGCCGGTATGATTCTCGTTAGCACCTATATTAGAATATTCCTGTACGAGGTCGGTAACATCCAGCTGGCAGGCATAGGAGTACTGCCCGGGATTGTTTTCCAGAGTTGACCATTGAGAAGCGACAATTTCCTGCTCTCCCGTTTGGGGTTCTCCGAACTCGTCCAGATACACCTGATTACCGTTTATCTTAAAAATTGCGGTGGTATCTGCATTGAGTGCGATCGACTCTATAACAATATTATCGATATAGCAGTATTCGTCGCTACCTCCGAATCCGTCCAGGTAAAACCTCATCAGGAATTCATCGGTGAGGTATTGCCCCGGTATTTCACAGCTATAGTCCTGCGGCCAGTGGCCGATATCGCCCGAAAAAGCGGTATACAGATCCCCCCAGGTTTCACCATCATCATCAGAAAACTGGAACTGCAGGGCATCGGTACTCTCCAGATCTCCCCATTCCCAGTGGTCCCAGCTCAAGGTCACGGTTTGGCCGATATATGGGCTTAAATCCAGCGGGTTCTTTAACGTAAGATAGCGGTGCCAGTCCGGTGGGCTGCTGTGAGCACGGCCACTAAAACTGTGAGATGAAATCGTCCAGACGCTGGCGGGATTAGACCAATCGCCAAAGCCGTTACAATCGTCTTCGAATATTGGGTCATATAAGCTATCTGCAAAAAATCCTGACCAGTAAAGGTATGCTGCGACGACTTCGGCATCGGGGGGAATATCGGTAATTTCTGCTTCGCTTTCATCGAGTAATTCATCGCGGATTTCCCACGGGTCATGGTTGCTGTCTATCATCAGGGAATTGCCTACGGCGCGGTAATCACCGGCGATAGCGGAACCCAGTTTACGCAGTTCACACTTGACCGTATGGGCTTCAATCTGGGTATCATCCGATTCCGAGGTGATATGGAAAACACTGAAATCCGCATCCCAGGCAATAGGCACATCCGCCACTCCGGTGGTAGTCATCCAGGCGATGGCGGCCGGTTTGACATCGGGCTGGCTGGAGGTATACTGAAAGGAAATTTCGGTCAGCATCGGTGAAGCTAATGGATTTACGCCGGGGAAAGAAGCCAGCGGGACCGATTCGAATTCCCAGATTATAGTATTACCGCCGTCATAGGGCTCGACTTCCGGCACGGAGTAGTATTCCTCGAAGGGGTCTTCTTCAAGAGTGCTGGAATTGGGAACGTAGGTAAAACCGAGCGGCATCCATATACCAATCGACTCCACCAATAGAGCTTCGGCCTCTTCTTCATCCGGGTAGAAAGATATTTTAATATCATAAGTTGTATCCCCGGGGGCGTTGCCGGTCACCATCAGCTTACTGGCCTCGATAATTTCCCTGGCATCCACCGGGTCTAGAGGCGCAACATCTCTAATCATCCACAGGTTCTGGATGGTAACGGTGGCGCTGTGTTCGTTTATCGTGTCATCCAGCTCATACGACCATATGGTGCTATAGTTATACTGGTCATACGGGGGAGTGGTGAACAACGATTCCAGGCGGTCGTATTTTATCTGCCACATGGCATCTTCAATACCTGAATCGGCCGCATATAATTTGTCGGTCTTGTCTCTATATACTCCGCCTGCCTGAAACACCGTACCGAGGTATGAAAGCAGAGGTGTAAGCACCAGGCTGCCCAGTACCAGAAATACAAGAGTTAAAACAAGTGCCTGTCCACTTTCACCGGCAAATAATTTATACGATTTTATCTTTTTCTTGTTTCTCATAGTCTTACCATTAATATTAAATGCCAGGCCTGGGGGCGATATCGCGCAGCCGGGATACCTGAACGGCATGTGCCCCCTGACCTATAACTGCCGTTATCCTGATGGTAAGAATTCCATCGGAATGATTGCAGTTAGTAAGCTCAGAATCTTCGCTGATATATTCGGCGATAAAGTTTACCGTCGGTTCGCCGCCGTTAACGGAGTAGCTCCTGTAAAATTCGTTGTCATTCAGGGTATAGACGGATTCACATACGGAGTTATCCCACTCTACCCAGCTTAGCGTGAGCGGGAAGCCGGAATCGCCTTCCGTTACTATCGTCTGAGCCATCTGGGCGTCGCGGCTTATCCAGTGGATGGCATTAGCCGCCTGACTGCTGGCGGCATTGAAATCGGAATTACGGGGGGCCTGGGTCATAACCTGGGCCGTAGCCGAAGCCGCACCGAAACCGATAAAACCGGTAATAGCGACAACGATAATCATCTCTATCATCGTGAAGCCGCGTTGTTCTCTATTTATTAACCGTAGTTTTTTCAGCATCATCGGTTCACCTTGTAGCTCTCGAGACTGGTGGCTTCCTTGCCGCGACGCAGGATGGATACCGTTATCTTCTGGATATTGCCGTTCCGCATGGGGTCGATATTTATCAAGACCGTATACCCGCCGTACTCGTCCGGGATGGGGGCGGGGTCATAGGAGAGGTAATAGGGCTGCTCCCGCACGTACTCCATCTGGCTCTCGGCCAGAATCCTGGCCGAGGTCTGCTCATCGGCGATAAGGCGGGCCTTCGATGAAGTACCGAGGGCGCCGAGGAAGGTAGCGCCGAAGATACTTATCAGCGCCAGGGCAATTATGACCTCTATCAATGAAACGCCGCGTTCACTCTTAATTCTAAAAATCTTCATGCCAGTGCCATGTTA
>CAYYVO010000004.1:0-20798 GCA_964475175.1 uncultured Dehalococcoidaceae bacterium
TCTTTTCCCAGTACTCGATTTTACCAAAAAACTGAGAGTTGATAGTACGGGCTACCGACGATAGTGCCGTAACACGGGCCTCGGGGAAAGCCTCTGCGATGGGTCCAAGTCCGAAGTAATGGTCAGGATGCGCGTGAGTCACGTAAATCGTTTTCAGGAACCTGCCCGTTTCCAGTATTTCCGCGACAACCCGATGGGCATTGGATAAAGTCCATTGCGCATCGATAAGAACGGCATCGGTCTTCCCGGTAACGATAACTGAAGCAACTTCAAAACCACTTTCGTCGCTGAAAAATGTTTTAGTAGCTGGTAAATCCGGCCCGTGCTCGTTAATTCTGATTTCCATAGGCCCACCTCCGTTTAAATATACCTAAGTTTATCAAGCGGGGTTTCCAATTGCAAAAAGGACTGCGCGGTTCTTTTCTGTAACTTCTCCCAATAAAAAATGAGCCTTTAACAGGCTCATTTATGAAGCGAATATCATCTGTTTTACACGGGTTAATTACCTTTCAGGATGAGCTAGCGTTTTTATGTCCAGGCTGACCGTTTTTTTCTCCGTAGAATCAGGAAGTAAGCGAGCAAGCCCAGAACTATGATTGCACCGATTATTCCGCCGATTAGCGGCCAGTTGATGACACCAGGCTCTACCTCAGCCGGAGCCCTGACCTCGAAGGTACCGGATATGCCGTCAATGGTTATCGTGTAGCTACCCGGGTTATCTCCGGAGGCGGTGAATGTCACTGTCCGGCTATCACCACCGGATAGAGTGATATCTCGGGTATCTATTATTTCACCGTCTACATCAAGCTTTACTTCATAGCTGCCAGCAGTGCCGCCGCTATTGCTGACGACAACACTGACGGTTACCTCTTCACCGATATCAACCTCGGCAGGAGAGATGGCCAGGTCACTGACTGCAAAGGAGGCCGGAGTCCTTACCTCAAATGTATCCGACAGCCCGGCAATCGTTACCGTATAGCTTCCCGGAACTCCTCTGGTAGTAGTGAAGGTCACCTCTTGGCTGGCACCGCCGGCCAGGGTGATATCTTTAGAGGCTGTCTCCACGTTATTAATACGGAGTACCGCCTTGTATTTACCGGTAATTTCGCCGGTGTTGCTGACCACGATGCTGACGGTTACGTCCTCACCAATATCAGCCTCGGTCGGAGAAACGGCCAGGTCGCTTACCGTGAAAGCGGAAGGCGCTCTGACATCGAAGGTGCCGGATAGACCATCAAGAGTTACGGTATGAGTCCCCGAAACAGCCATGGAAACAGGGAAGGATACTTCCTGGGCAAAGCCGCCCGCCAATCCTACCTCTCTGGTGGCTATGACGACATCGTTCACCCTGAGTACCGCCTGGTAGACGTCACTGAGATCGCCGCTGTTGCTGACGATAAAACTGACGGTTACCTCCTCGCCGATATTTACCTCGGACGGCGTTATGGTCAGGTCTCTAACTGTAAAGGCGGCCGGGCGGGTGTACGCCAGAATGGCAAACTCGGTGAAGTGGCTTATAGGTACGGTAATAGTATGTGATACGATATCGATGCTGCAGCCTTCCAGCACGACCCACGTACCCGTAGCGGCATCCCAGTAGGCAATGACCAGGTTTGCCTCACTGACGCCCTGCGGCAGATTGGCGGGGTCATAAGCCAGGGTAAGGAATACCGGCGGGTCAAAGGTAATTCCGTCAGGTCCGAGGTCATAAGCCAGGCCTATAATACTGGAATTCGCAGGGGTATTCGGCGGTGAATCCGATATTAATATTGTCAGTTTATAGGGCGGCTGACCGTTAGATTGGAGGCAGATAGTACGACTGGGTATCGTTAGCGTACAAAATCCGTCCTCGGATACACTGACGACTCCCATTATAAACATACCGTCGTGGGTAATAACGTCAAACAAGAACGTTGTACCTGGTGGTGCTTCTCCTCCGCCACCTCCGCCGCCTCCGGGTGAGGGCGAAGGTCCGGCTGGAGGCAGCATTCCTCCGTAGCCGCCAAACATACTCAGGTGGTCAACATTACCCCATATGATATGATTGACAGTGTCAACGCCGCTATCTTCAACTACCTCCCACTGCCCGGTCTCAGCGTTCCAGAGATATAATTTCAGGGTATTTTCATCAATGCCCCTGGCCGCCATTTCAGCGGGGTCATAGGCTACTTCTATCCTTACCCAATCGACGTTGTCCCTCAGTTCACTGCTGGCGACGATCTCGACGAAGACACCCACCTCGGTCTCGCCTGTTTCAGCATTTTCTGTTGGATTGCCGATGTGCTGTGTAACTGTCAGAGAGGCATTATTCACATCATTTTCCGTGTGCAAATCGACAGTCGTCGTTTGGGTATTTACCTGGGCTGTCTTATTATCCGTTGTCACCGTTTCTTTGCAGAATGACGCTGTTCGGGTTGACTGGTTACCTGCCCTGTCTGTTCCCGTGATGGTCGCGACATAGGAGCCCTCCGGCAGGATACCTGCCGCCGGGTATTCACCGGTCCACTTATTGGTCTCAATGAGTGTCATGTCAACCGGCACTCCGATATCAACCGTCGGAGCGGCCTGCAGGGCTTCATTGGAGGTAACGGTAACGAGTACGGTATCGGTGGGATCGTTGAGGGAGACCACCAGTCCCGGCGGTGCCGTGTCCAGCATTACCGTCATTTCGCCAGAACGGCCTATGTTATCCAGGTCATCAGTCGCCACGGCTTCAATAGTATTAGCACCACCACCGGCAGTAGAAAGGGTCACATTCCCGATATAAGTATCGCCGTCAGGCGTCATATCCTGGGCTGCGCCGCCGTTGAGCGACAGCGTTACCGATGCAATAGTTCTGGGAGGGGTTACAGTTACAGTCACGGTAACATCGAGCGAACTATTATTAGTACGATGATTTTCCTCCGGCGAGGTTATGGTTACGTTTGGAATTGTTGTATCCAGTGTTACCGTCGCCAGAGGCGAATTCCCGGTGTTCCCGGCGTCGTCGGTTGCGGAAACCCTAACCGTATGTGCTCCCGGAACGATGGTTTCGGTACGGCTGAACTGACCTCCCTGGACCGGAATTACCTCGGGAGTCCCGTCCACTTCCAGTGTGGCCGTGGTAACACAGGGGTCGTTTATGGTGCCGGTTATCTCCAGGTTTTCATCATTGGTGAACGAGCCGTTCACAGGCGTTGTCAGCTCAATATTCGGGGCGATATCATCGCGGGTGACATATATAACACCTGAAGAGCCGGCATGGTCCAGATTATCTATAGCCCTGACTACGATTGTGTTTAATCCCCTTGCCAGGGTAACGGTAGTGCCGAACTCCCAGGAAGCTGTTTCAAAGAATTCAATCGGCGTTACCACGCCGTTAAGAGTCAGGGTCATTTCCGTGATTGTCAGACCATGCTCCACGATACCCGAAACCGGTATGGTAGTTGAGTTGGTAACGAGGTTTGTCGTTGGTGTGTTGACGTTCACCGTGGGCCTGGTAGTGTCTACTCTTATCGATACCGTGCCCGATGTTCCACTGTTGCCATAGGCGTCCGTAGCCAGTACCAGTATGGTGTTGGTACCATCGAGGAGGTTCTTGCTAACGCTGAAAACGCCGTCGGTAACCGTTATTGTACCGTTAACCCCGTTGAGCCTCAGCGTTGCCTGGGTTACGGCAAGGTCGTCAATCGTCCCGGCTATTGTTACTGAAGTATTCCCCAGCAGCAGGCCTTCTCTGGGCCTGTTGATAGTAATAACGGGTGCAGATTTATCCAGGGTAACGGTTATAATTCCAGAGCTCCCGGTATTGGGCGGGATCGCGCTGTCTTTGACACGGACTTCTATAGTGTTAACACCGGGTGAAAGCGTAATAGTCTTGCTGAATTTACCGGCAGTCACGTTAATCGGGATTGCAGTGCCGTTTAGTCGCAGATTAGACGAGGATATCGGCAGGATGCTGGTTGCGGTGCCGGTGACGGTGAGTTGCGTATTCCCCGTGATGTGTCCACTCGCCGGTGAGGTGATGGTGACGCTGGGTTTATCGTTATTATGGGTAATAACGATGCTGCCGGATGTACCGGTGTTGCCGGCTCTATCCGTTGCCGATACGCTGACGGTGTTCCGGCCGTTTTGAAGAAGAACTTGGTAGCTGAAAGAGCCGGCCGTTACATTAATCGGGGTAGCCGCGCCGTTAAGCCGCAGCGTAGCCTGGGTGATAGCGCTGTCATTAATGGTACCTGTAATAGTCGGCGTATTGACACTGGTGATATAGTTATTGGGCGGCGAGGTAATAGACACAACCGGCGGCACGGTATCCAGTATCACCGTGACCGTGGACGAGCCGGTATTAAGGCCGTCGGTAGCGGTTACTTTAATTATATTGCTGCCTTGCATGAGCGTTACCGGTTCATTGAATGCATCAGTGATAACATCTATCGTTCTGCTCACACCGTTTACAGTCAGTGTAGCCTGTGTGAGCGGAGGGTCATCGACTACGGTACCGGAAACATCGATTACCGGCGAGTTTGTCTCCAAACCGCTGGCTGGCGATACGATGGTTACGTTGGGCGCCAGGCTGTTCAGCCTTACGGTAATAGTTGAGGACGTACCGGTGCCGGCGGCATTGGTGGCCGTGACTTTGATGGTATTCTCGCCTTCGACAAGGACGACGCTTTTGGTGAAAGCGCCGTTGACTACATTTGCCGTGCCCTGGCTGATATTGTTGACGGTTACAGTGACATTATCGACTGCCGGGAAGGCGCTCACGGTGCCGCTGACCTGTATCGCCGGGTCCTGGAATATAGCGCCGTTGGAGGGCGATGTAATCCTGACAACAGGCGTGCAATGCCGGGTGACCGTTATGGAATCCGAGTCAGTCCCGACAATATTAGAGACAGACACAGTTATGGTATTTTCTCCCAGTATCAGGGATATGTTATCCTCGGAAAAGGAGCCGCCGGTTACATTGATATTACGTGACACACCGTTAACTGTTAATGTGGCCTGGGTTAGCGCTGGTGTGGCAACGGCTGTCCCACTAACGGTGATGGTAGCGCTGGGCGTCGAGGAGCCGTCTCCCGGCGAGGTGATATGCACCTCCGGTTCTCCGGAGATAGTAATTTCAGCCTGAACGGTATCACCGGTAACGGTGCCGTCAAACGGTGTGCATAAAACCTTTACCTGGTCTCCCGTCTCGAAATTAGATTTATCAAGCGTATCATTGGTGGCCCCGGTTATATCCGCCCACGTACCGTTTAATATTTGCCACTGCCACTGGTAAGAAAGGACATCAGTAATATCAGGGTCATGCCAGCCGGAAGGTATGCCGGTTAAATCACTATCGGTGTAGGCCGGGTCGGGAGAGATACTGACACTATCAACCAGCGGCGCAGTATTATCGATAGTAGGTCCGGTATGCTCGTTAATATCGTCCGTGGCATTTGGTATAGCGGCCGGGTCGTCGCTGGCGGCAAACCGGAATGTATGCACGACATCTTTTTGGAGACCGCTGGTGGTGTACTCGAACACCTCTCCGTTGATAAAATCACCATCCTGCCCTAATTGAGGTAACATGCCGTGAGCCACACCGTCCACGTAAACGACTATTGAAGTAGGGGCATCATTATCGGCGTCAGTGTAGGTCACGGAGTAGGTAAAAAGCGTTTCGGCAAATCCGGTCTCCGGATTTACTGCCCCAAAGTGCAGGACAGGCGGGCCATGACCGATGATGGTTGTCGTCACCGTCACGTCCACTTCTTCCTGAGCGCCGGCAGGGACACCGCCCATTACCAGCGCCAAGAGGCCGATAATAATTACCAACAGCCGGGCTTTATGCATCAAACGTTTCAATATTTGGGTCTCCTGACTATAACGATTATCAGGACTATTACTACAACTGCTCCGGCAATAATCCCGATTATGGCAACTACGGGCAGGTCACCGTTTCCCCCATTAGGGGAAGGCGGCACGGGAGGAGTCGGTGTTCCTGATGTCCCCGATTCCGGATTTCCTGACGGTGGCAGGATTGTTACTCCCTGGGATTCTCCGGAAGGATTTTGAGATTCAGGGGAAGGAGAGGATGTCTCCTGCTGCCCTGATGATGCCGGCAGAGTCGCCGCAGGCTCAACCAGCACCGGCGTTTCACCTTCCACCAAGTTGGTAACTGTAGCCCTGACCTTTATTCCCGTCGCCACCATAGAGCCGGTCGAGGCTAGAAACCTTATCTTTCCCTGGTATATCTTGGAGCCGAGTGATTCGTCTCCATAGAAGGTCAGACTTATTTGAATACCGCCAGCGGGAGCCTCGACGGGAACAACTGTCGGCTCAACCCTGAGCGGTATATTTTCAAGGCTTACTTTAAGCTCGCCGGTGAAGTTATAGACCCTGAATTCAACTTCCTGGCTTGCCTCCGCCGGAACCTCAAACTCTATCTGCGGCGGGCTGATACCGAAGCCATCTGCCAGGACAGGTGTTGCCCAGCCCGCTAAGAGTACGGTAATAATCAACAAAGCGAATACTTTTCTCACGGTGTCTCCTCCGCCCAAAAAATAACCGTACAGCTATAACTGCCGGGGCTTATATCGGGTGGCACATCGATTAACTGGGGAGATACGGTTACATCAGCACCGCCGGCAATATCCACCTGCCAGCTTGCTAGCGGCACTCCGTCCAGGTAAAGACCGGTGGTATAGAACCCGGTGGCATCATCGGTTATTTCAGCGGTGACAGTACTAGTGAAATCGCCGTCGTTGGTTATTATCATGTTCACCCCGGTCGCATCCCTGCCCGGGAGAATATTGCCGAAGTCCACCGTCGCCGGGCTGACGCTGATGCTGATCGCCGCGCCGTTACCGGATACCGCCGGCGTCCAGGCAAGGACTACAGCCACCCAAATTGTAACCGCGATAATTAAAATTCTTTTCACTACTCACCTTACGGGGTAACGGGGGCGGTTTTTTTAGCCCGCCCCCTAATAATCCACAATTTTGACTCTCCTATGGTACTGCCATTTCCGCCCAGAAGACAATGGTTACCGTGTAATTACCAGGAGCAAAGTTGGCTGGAATACCTGATAGCTTCGGAATCGCTGTAGCACTATCCCCCACGCCCACACCAATAGCTGTCCAAAATTCTACATCGAAAGTATCAAGATACAGGTAGTCTGTGTAGAGCGTGCCTGCCTCGTTCGAAAGTGAAGTGCTCAGGTCTATCAGCACATTGCCTGCGTTACCTACAGTGATGGTATCACCTATAGCATCTATCCCGCCGGGGACAACATTGCCAAAGTCTATGCCGATAGGAGTTACTGAGATAGCAATCAGGTTGCTAACGTCGGCAGTAAAGCCAACCTGACTAGCAGATGTGGTGTGACTTGCATCCCAAGACCAGGGGTCGTAATCGACATAGTCCGTTACAGCGTCGCCGGAGGCATCGGGATTCGTGTCGGCGTGATGCGGCCCGCTGGCATCGCCCCACCAGTTGTCCTCGGCATCAAAGACGAAGTCATTGGTGGGTTCACCTATAACACTGATACCGTATTCGGCATTATTGTAGATATTGTTGTCCTGTGCCATGACATTATTACTCTGGTCAGGCCACGGAATCCTGTCACCTTCCTCGAAGTCGGGGTTTTGATAGACGGCAGCAAGGTCCAGCATGATGCCATCCCAGCCGTTGTCGTGTATATCATTGCCGATGATGGTATAGTCCGTATTAACCGGCCCCATGTAGATGCCGTTCTTGCTGTTATCGTAGATTTCGTTACCCTCGATAGTGAGGTCTACCGGGCCGAGGCCAGGGTTATCTTCAAGATGGCTGTCGCCGGAGCCGCGGATAAGGACCATGCCATTGCCGTATTTCAGAGGCGGGTCGTCGCCGGGTGAGCCGGCTTTATCGTAAATCTTATTATTCCGTATGGTAAGACCCGAGTAGCCTCCGGCCGTCTCTATACCGCTGCGGTGGGCGCCATAGATTTCGTTGTCTTCGATGACCGTACCTGACATTGATGCCGGCCCTGGTGCACCATATGAAGGATTAGAGTATGAAGACCAGAGGAATATATTGTTGCCGTTGCCCTGGCAATCGAATATTTTGTTGCCGGAGAACGTGCTGTCGACAATACCATACAGGTCGCTATACGGGTTGTTCACGAGGTAGAGTCCCATACGTCCGTGGGTTCCGTCCTGCCCCGCCACGTTGGTGTTGGGGCCTATTATGTTGTTCCTCACGATGACGTTATTGACTTCCTGAGTTTGAGCTCTCACCCGTACCAGTGAAGAATTCAAGTTGGCTTCGGCGTTGAGCTCCTGCACGACAAACCCTTCGAAGACGACATTATCTACATCATAGATATCGACTATCGTGATATAACCGGCGGCAGGATTCGGGTGCATGATGATAGATTCATCAGCAGGATCCCACGCATAGTCCGCCGGGACAACGTAGCCGTTCTTGTTCACGCCGGCGGTGGCTCCGCGCAGGGTGAGTGGTTTATCGATGAGGATAGCTTCCACATAGTTCCCCGGCGCCGCCTCGACGAGGTCACCGGCGACGGCGTTGTCGATGCCGTCCTGGATGTTACTCCAGATGGTCGGCAGGAGGGATGCCCCGGGATGGTCAACGGTTACGGCACGGTCTAAATCATTGCCGGCGAGAATGGCCGCGATATCGAGAGTCCCGGTATCGTCGCTGACCTGAATTTCGTTACCGTCGAAAGTGTTAGCCGTAATAACAGTGCCGCCCTCAGCGGATTCCATGGAAATACCAGTCCCGAGGCTTGTTATTGTATTATTAAAGATATCGATACCGGTATTATATCCATCAATGATAATACCTTTGCTATCGGCTCCACCGGTAGTTATGTTATTCCCCGAAATTTCCACATTGTGGACTCCACAAATACTGCTATCGCCTGATGAGTCATTGTAGAGGGCGATACCGAAGTGCTCCTCAACTGAACCGCTGCCAATGGCGTCGATTATGTTGTTCTGAATCTTCACATCGGTGAACTTCCCATCACCCAGGGGGTGACCACCCCAGAACTGGATGTCCTGGCCGGTAAAACCTGTGAATGTGTTTCCCTTCACAAGCTGCTGTGTGGTAACGTTACCTGTCGTGTCATCCAAATAGGTAAGATAATAGAGCCCGTAGGGAGGGTATATGTCACCACCGTAAACCGTAACTACAAGGTCGTGAATAATGTTGTCTTCTACCGTTGACGCGCCAAGCATTCTCTCCAGACAAATGGCCATCCAGGACATTTTAGAAAAGTCGTTGTTTTTGATGGTTACTGCCGAGGATGCATCGCCCTCAGCGATCCAGATACCCTCGTCCACTACGCTACTGTCGTCGCGTCCTATGAATATGTTGTTCTCAATGGTAGCACTCGCCCCTGCTGGCATGTTTCTAACCACCAGAAGCTCTGTATTTCCACTTGCTTCCTGTGCTGGTGCACCCTGTAAGGTGAAGTTCTTTATGGATACTTCGCCTGATACCCCATCTATGGCGACCAGACCAGGGCAGTTACCGGGAGCCGGGCCGATATACGGGATATCCGCTGAATCTCCCGGACCGTTGATAATTGTCGTCGCTGCTTCCGTGCCGATGAGATTCAACGCTTTGTCAATGATTATCTGCTGAGCTATATCATAGGTACCCGGCCAAACGTTGATGGTATCGCCGGGACTGGCAGCATCGATAGCAGCCTGGATAGTACCGTAGCTCTCACCGTTGTCTGCGTTCACGACTGGACCCGGGGGATTGTTACTTGCCGCCGGAGTCAGGGTGACCGTGAAGTTACCGCCACCGATATCAACAATGTCCACGTCAAAGCCGGGGAATGCCAGCGGAATTCTCTCAACCTGGGCACCGGCGTTCCAATCCCACATGGCTGGCCCGCCGTCCTCATATACTGTATATGGTCCCACGCCGTCATCTTCCAGGTCTTCCGTACCCTTATCAGTCTCCGCCGCATACCTGGCAGCCCAGTCCATCGCACCTGACATCGGTGACTCACCTGTTGGAGTATATCTCAGGTACCAATGGTCGGCTGTTAGTTCCAGTGAGTACATTGACCAGTCGGCGCAGTCCGGGTTCCACCAGCCGCCCCATGGGCCGCCGGGAAATGGATATGCGTCATGATCAGTATCGGTATAGAACCCGATAATGTATGTATCATCTCCGCCGGGTCCATTCCAGTCACCGCTGCCGTAGTAATCCAATACGTATGCCTCAGCACCCTGCCGCGCATATACATCAAAGCCTCCCGAAGCCCGAACAGATTCTCCATCACCGTCAACAACGTAGTATTCACCTTCGGTCATGGGAATGGAGCCAGTATAGCTACCATCGGGATTATCGGTTAGAGATCCTTGGAATATCATTGTGGAAGATTCGGGTGTATTCTGATTCGTTTCTACGGCCGTTGCCGGCGTTGCGGTCATCAGGCACAGGCTCACCGCCAGCACCATGATAACCAGTACATTAATAAATCTCTTTTTCACTTTATATACCCCCTTTGCTAGATATAAAGCCGCAAAATACCTTATGCCTTCGGACAGACATTATTTCCCGCTAATACAGTTAAAGCGAGGGAAAGACCGTCAATCCGACGTAATCCTTCGTTACTTCTTTCCCATCTTACCGGGCTCAATACTAAAACCGTCCTGGTTTTAAGCTGCCGAACCAGTTAAGAAAGGTGCCTGCCTCTAACTAAAATTACGCATGAGGACACAAAATATACTCAAGCGGCCACTATTATAGTCCTGAAAATGGCAAATGTCAAGTTTTTATTACATTAAATTATTTACTCATTGAACATACTGTTGGTTTTGTATACTTCTGTATAGAGAATCATTTGTTAAATAACTTATTAAATTCATATAAAATATTGTGGACACAAGACATAAATTAGTGCATTTAAAAAAATATTATGGTAGAATTTAGATATGGGAAAACAAGTTGCCCCGCTTGTATCCTTCCTGCAAGAAGTGATGCGACGGCGAAAGCGTAAACCGAGTCAAATGGCAACCGACCTTGGTATCAGCCATGCCACCGTGAGTCGCTGGCTTTCCGGTCTGGACATTCCCAGTACCGGCTCCTGTCGTAAGCTTGCCGAATACAGCGGGATACCACTGGAGAAGGTCCTTTCTGTTTCCGGCCATATGCCTCCGATAAGTGAAAAATCCAGGGCAGAATGGCCTGAGTTTCGCGAATATGCCCGTCAAAAATATCCCAATGAACTTGATGACGACCTGATAACGATGATTGAGGATTTGATTGAAAGACGGCGGTCAAAGAAACACGGGAACCGTAATAGCTGATTGGGAATCTGAACTCTGGTCATATTTAAGCCAGAGTGACGGTATAAAATGCCCGATTTTCCAATTTTGTACCTACAGAATACAGGGTGGCTGGTGTCTGAGCGAACACCCCCAGTGTTATGGCGCGATAACAGCATTTGTCGATAGCGATAAACCGGACATTAACGATCTAGAAAAGTTAAACTGCCATGTACATTCATGTCCAAATAACGGCAGATTGTTCCAACTAATCCAAAAACTAGCATATAAATATCATGAGCAGGCAGCTATATATAGTCCACCGGTACCCTCCGACCTTATAACTAAAGGTGAAGATAACCTCCCTATTGAAGTACGGTACATACCACTGCATTCTCATCACGGTGCCGTGTGGCAACTAAGCGACTGCTGGTTAATACAGCTAAACAGCAATGATAATGAACCCAGGCAGAGGTTTACTCTATATCACGAAATTTTTCATATCATGGTCCATTGCCGGGCCTGTCCCGTGTTCAAAAACATGCCATATTTCAATGGGGGCATTTTTAATGAGCTCCTGGCCGACCACTTTGCGAGTATCATGCTTATGCCGAAAAACATGATATTAAGAACCTGGGGTGAAGTTAGAGACGTTGACCGTGTGGCGGATATATTCGTAGTGCCGCGGTCACTGGTACTGATAGCAGTCCAGAATTGGAATTTGACCTGATTGATATATTACAGATAGCAGCGCTGTTCAAAAGAAATACGCATAACCGGCGCTAATCAAGATTGCAGAAAAACCAGACTTCGTCTGTTTGAGGTTCAATATAGTAAATATCGTTATCAATACAGGCGAGGTTTATCATGTGTGACTTCCCCATCTGCTTAATAATAGTAACCGATATCAAGAAACCGCTGCTGGCCGCCCGTCGCTGTAATTGAAAGGCATAGTCATCACAATCATACCGATCACTCGGCTGGCAAACACCATCGCTTCCCGCGAACAGATGAATATATTCGTTAGTGTCATCCGTGGCTAACCAGGTCTCGAGCTCATCAAGCGAGTTAAAATAACGCAATGCCATAGATTTCTCAACGGGTACCTCTTTGATAACTTCCCTGTCAACGTATTGAACGACATACCGGTATTCTATCTGGGTTTCGGTAATTTCATCTCCTTCATCGGCGGAGCTTATTTGAATGGCAGGGATTGACCCGTCCATTACCAGGCTCGAAGGTGGAAGCTCAGGGTCATCGTCGGAAGTGTCCAAAGCAGGTATAGTCGTTGCTGCGCCTGTATCGAATTCTGGATTTTCTTTAGATACTGTGTCATTGGACAGGCCGACCTCTTTTTCAAGACGTGTATTATTGCTCAGCGTCTCCCATTTTGAGTCATCTGCGTTATCTATCACTATTTCCCGACCCATAGCCATATCATTCCTATCAGCATAGATAAAGCAAATAGAAATAAGGAATATAGCCACAAAGGGAATCAGCCGCGTTATTTTCATCTTGTTTCAAGTGTATTGTCTGATTGCTTAATGATGCATAAACAATCGCATTATACTTATAAATATTTCCTATAAAACTCAGATGTGAAACAACGGTATTGAAATATCGACCTTCATTTATATCACAGGGCAGCAACAGCTAATTTCATGATTATCATGCTGCCCGATATAGCTAAAATTTTTTATGCGTTAACTGAGAGAAAAGATATAGCCAATCTCCCTTAGAGTAAGGGGGAATAACATAAAAAAATCGTTTGACAGATGGAAAAGATGGAGATGCGGATTAATTGTTACCGGTTGTTTACTCACATCACCTTCCTGTGAATGTTTTCAAATGAGCGTTTTATAATTTGAATAATTGGTGTTTGATTTTAGAGTAAACACCCGGAATTCACTCATATAATAGAATCATGCGGATGCCGTTTACATAGTTATCGTTCTATACAAATGTTCCAATCTTATTCTATGCAGTCTGGATTTACATACGTTTGATAGACAGTTCGCGAGAACTTGCAGATAAATCAAAACGGCCTCCTGTGGAATCAGAAATAAAAATACAGGCAGGCCCGAATGAGGTGGAAAGCAGGAAATGAGACAGGCTATAGACCTGATATTCTTGGCTTCAGGCTCAGGCTATGCTATAATAAACTGTTAAGTTAAATAATCTATATAAGGATAATTATATGGCCGATAAACCCGAGAAACCCACCAAAGACGTTAAAACGTTCATCGAGAACGTTAATAAAAAAGACAAACCGAACGGTAAGAAAATCCGTTTTGCCTTTACCAAGCGTAAGAGATAGCTACTAAATCCTGCCAGTTATCGCTTTTTGCGCCTCTTCTTCTGAAAAGGTTCGTCAGCCGAAAAATCAGGCCGATAACTTTGGGCGGAGGCTATTCCCTGCAGCCAGCCATTCTCGATGCCCAGCTTTTTTACTAATCTAACTACTTCCTGATATTCTTCCGGTAGTATTCTTCTATTCAGTTCCTTATAGCGATAGGCGCGGTGAGCCGGATAGTACTGTGACATAATGCCAACCGCTACCTTCGGTGATACCTCTTTTACCAGCCATTCCAGGGATTCCTTGCTACCGGCGATATCGTTGGGGATAATCAGGTGGCGGATAATCAGTCCCTTGACGGCGATTCCTTTATCGTCGATTTCAAGGTCGCCGACCTGCCTCTGCATCTCCTTGATTGCCTCCCGGGAACTTTCCACGTAATGACGCACCCGCGAGTACTTCCTGGCCATCTCGTTAGAAGAGTAGCGTAAATCGGCCAGGTAAATACTCACAATGCCATCGAGTTCCTTCAGGGTACTTACGGAATCATAGCTGCTGGTGTTGTAGACAAGAGGCAGTTTCAGTCCCCGCGGTACCGCCTCAAGTACGGCATGCGCGATCTGCGGCACGAAATGAGAAGGCGTCACCAGGTTGATATTATGGCAGTGTAGGCCGTCCTGGAGGTAGAGCATGCGTTCCGCCAGCACTCTCGTCTCCACCTCATATGCCTGCTGGGCTTCGGGTTCCTGGCTTATCTGGTAGTTCTGGCAGTAAACGCAACGCAGGTTGCAGTTGCCGAAGAATATCGTTCCCGAACCCCGGCTGCCGGAGAGCACAGGCTCCTCGCCGTGGTGGGCGCAAACCGAAGATACGATAGGCAGTAACGTCGAGTTACAGGAGCCGACCTTGCCCTCAAGCCGTTTTGCGCCACATTCCCGTGGGCAGATATCGCACTCGGCCAGCCGTGCTTCGAGCCTCTCGACGCGGCGCGCCAGCTCATCCGACTGATATAGTTCGATATATCCCGGCTCCTCCATTTTTATTAGCCTTTGCGCCTGACCTGCAGATTCAATCTCTTAATCTCGATAACTTCCACTTCCTCCCCTATCCCTATATCACCCTCGACCGATATCGCCTGCCAGTACTCGCCATTAACTTTAACACAACCCTTCGGTTTTAAAGCTTCCGTCACTTCGCCCACCATTCCTATCATTCCTTCAGAACCGGTGACTTTCCTGCGGCGCAGGCTGGGGACTATGGCTCTATGTAGAAAGAAAATCAAGGTGCCCAGAACTAGACCGATGACTATCATGGCAACAATTGACAGTTTAACATCGAAAACCCACAGCATGATGAAGACCAGCGCCAGCGCGGCTACATCGTCCAAAAGGGCTATTAAGACGATAAGCCAGGCTTTTGCAGTGGAAGGTCCATCCGTTCCAGTCATTATGCCATCTCGCGGGATTTTTTCAGCGCCTTGGAGATTATTTTCAGACAGTGTTCCCGGCCTCCCGTTCCAAATCAAGGGTTAAGCTTCGCCTGCCCGCGTTCAGATAACGGAAATCTAAAGTCATTTTTGCTGCTGCTTTTGTATCTTAGACCAGGTATCCCGCAGCGATACTATCCGATTGAATACCAGTTTTTCCGGGGACGAATCGGCGTCAACGCAAAAATACCCCTGCCTTTCGAACTGGTACCTGCTCCCGGGCGAGGCACCCTTTAGAGTGGATTCAACCCGACACGATGTCAATATCTCAATTGAATTGGGATTTAAATAGTCCTTAAAATCGGTTCCCTCTTCAACATCCATTGGGTCTTCTTTGCTGAACAGGTGGTCATATAAATGTACTTCTGCTTCCAGCGCGTGTTCGGCCGAAACCCAGTGCAACGTTGATTTTACCCTGCGTCCGTCCGGGGCGTCACCGCCCCGCGTGGCCGGATCATACGTGCAGTGGACCTCAACCACCTCTCCGGTCTTTTCGTCTTTTACGACATCCGTGCAGGTAACGAAGTAAGCGTACCTCAATCTTACCTCGCGGCCCGGCACCAGACGGAAGTACTTCGGCGGGGCCTCTTCGCGGAAGTCCTCCTGTTCAATATAAAGAACGCGCGAAAAGGGCACCTTTCGTGTCCCTGCGGCGGGGTCCTCGGGATTATTCACCGCATCGAATTCTTCCACCTGGCCTTCCGGGTAGTTGTCGATAACCAGCTTCAGCGGCCGAAGCACGCCCATGACGCGCGGCGCGCGCTTGTTCAGGTCTTCCCGCAGGCAGTGCTCCAGGAACGCGATGTCGATGGTGCTGTTGGTCTTGGCCACGCCGGTGCGCTCGCAGAACAGCCGGATGGCTTCCGGCGTGTAGCCGCGCCGCCGCAGGCCGGATAACGTCGTCATCCGCGGGTCGTCCCAGCCGCTCACTTTACCCGCCTCCACCAGTGGCCGGAGTATGCGTTTGCTCATCACAGTATAGGTCAGGTTCACCCTGGCGAATTCTATCTGCTGTGGACGGTATACGCCGAGTTCGATAAGGAACCAGTCGTACAGCGGACGGTGGTCTTCGAACTCAAAACTGCAGAGGGAATGAGTGATCCCCTCAATGGAATCCTCGAGGCCGTGCGCCCAGTCATACATCGGGTAGAGGCACCACTCGTCACCGGTGCGCGGGTGAGTGGCGAACAGGATGCGGTACATCACCGGGTCCCGCAGGTTCATGTTGGGAGACGCCATGTCTATCTTGGCCCGCAGCACCCGCGAGCCTTCCGGGAATTCCCCGGCCCGCATGCGTTTGAACAGGTCGAGGTTCTCTTCCACCGGCCGGTCCCGGAAGGGACTCGGTTTGCCCGGCTCCGTCAGCGTGCCACGGTACTCCCTGATTTCCTCGGCGCTGAGGTCGTCCACGTACGCCTTGCCGGCTTCGATGAGTTGCACAGCATAATCGTACATCTGTTCGAAGTAGTCGGACGCGAAGAACAATCGGTCTTCCCAGTCCCATCCCAGCCAGTGGATGTCTTCAATGATGGCGTCGATGTACTTCTGCTCTTCCTTGGTGGGGTCGGTGTCATCGAACCTCAGGTTGTAGAGTCCTCCGAACTCCTCGGCAATGCTGTAACTGATCCAGATAGCCTTTGCGTGTCCGATGTGTAGATACCCGTTAGGCTCCGGTGGAAACCGTGTATGTACCCGGCCATCGTACTTGTTCGTCAGAAGGTCCTGGCGGACAATATCCCTGATAAAATCGCTTGGTACTTTTGAGTTGTCTGTGGTCATGATACGCTATTGTCCCCCTTTCCTTCTTACAAACCTCGGTTATTTTCCAGCTTGGATATGGCAATCTTTATCCTCTTTAAACATCTCTCTTTACCCAACACCGCCATCGTCTCAAAGAGTGGAGGTGTGGCCAGGCGGCCTGTCACCGCCGTCCGCAGCAGGCTGAAAAGCTGCCCCGTCTTGAGCCCCAAATCCCCGGCGAGAGGCCGGAGTGTATCCTCCAGTAAATCATGATTAAAGCTATCCAGTGAGGTCAGTTTTTCTTCGGCGGCTTTCAATGCCGCCAATGAAGTTTCCGCGGTCATCTTCTTGCCTATCAGCATCGAAGTTTCATATTCCGGCTTATCTATAAAGAAGAAGTCGGCATAGGTGGCCACTTCTTCCAGAGTGTTTATCCGCTCACGGATAAGCGGTATTATCCGCCGAATGTATTCTGCATCCAGCGGTCTCTCGACTTGCTTCGGCAGTCCCCGCTCCAGGAACGGCAGCACTCTCTGTGTTAAGTCTTCTATATCGAGGCCGCGGATATATACGCCGTTCATCCAGTCGAGTTTATCACGGTTGAAGACGGCTCCCGTCTTGCCGATGCGGTCGAGCGAAAAGTAGTCAATTAGCTCCTGCCGGGTCATGAGTTCCGTCTTGTCATCCAGGGACCAGCCGATGAGCGAGAGGAAGTTAAGCATCGTCTCCGGCAGGTAGCCATGCTCGCGGTAGTCAAGGATGGATACCGCCCCGTGGCGCTTGCTGAGCTTGGCGCGGTCCGGTCCGACGATGAGGGGGTGGTGGACGTACAGCGGCGGCTCGTAACCGAGGGCTTTATACAGGAGCAGGTGACGCGGCGTGCTGGATATCCAGTCCTCGGCGCGGATGATGTGGCTGATTTCCATGGCATGGTCATCGACGACGTTGGCGAGGTGATAGGTGGGATAGCCGTCCGATTTTAACATGACAAAGTCGTCTATCATGGCGTGCTCCATGGTGACATCACCGTAGATAAGGTCGTTGAAGGTGGTCTTGCCTTCCAGGGGGACCTTGAAGCGCACCACGGGCACGATACCTTCAGCTTCTTTCTTCGCCCGTTCCTGCGGAGAGAGGTCTCGGCAGTGACGGTCATAGCCGGTAGTAGACTGCTTGCTGGCGGCCTTCTGCCTGCGTATGTCTTCGAGTCGCTCGGGGGAGCAGTAGCAGTAATAGGCGTCGCCCTGCTCGATGAGCCGTTCGGCAGCCTGCATATAGAGGTCAAGTCGCTGAGACTGATAGTAGGGACCGTAGTCGCCGCCGACGTCGGGGCCTTCATCCCAGTCGATGCCTATCCATCTGAGGGCGTCCATCATGTGTTCTACGGCTCCGTCTACCTTGCGGGTGACATCCGTATCTTCTATCCGTAACACAAAAGTACCATCGAAATGCCGCGCCATGAGGTAATCGAAGATGGCCGTGCGGATATTACCCACGTGAGGACGGCCGGTGGGACTGGGGGCGAAGCGGACTCTAACAGGCTGGGCCATGACAAACCTTTCTTACGAATATACCTATTTATTCTACCATATCTGGACTCTAAAAATTCTTGGATCATTAATGATTTCATATAAGCAGATATGTGACTTTTGTATTTTATATTTGTCCTTTCCACACGATATAATTAATATAGGGGAGTGATACACAGGGTAACGTGGGAGGTACGTATATGAACGAAGACAGGATAATACCGAGTGGGGATGATGTGACGGTGGTGGTGAGCCGGAACGTGTTTCCGGAGCACGAACATGAATATGACGATTGGGCACGACAGATGGTAGCTGCAGCCAAGGAAGCCCCCGGCAATAAGGGGGTGACGTTACTTATACCACAGCCGGGAAAGTCCGGACTGTACCATCTGGTGCTCCGTTTTGAAGACGAGACATCCGTGCATAAATGGGAAACTTCCTACGTACGCCAGAAACTGTCGCACGAGGCGGATGCCTTTTCGCGGAGGAGCCGGCAGGAAGCGACCGGACTGGAAACGTGGTTTTCCATACCGGAATGCCCCGAGCTGGAAACTCCACCGCGATGGAAAATGGCTACTGTTACTTTTATAGCAGTATACGTACTCTCAATAATTATGATACCGTTGCTGGAACTTGCCTTCGGAGGTGTGAACTTTTATCTGTTGAATATACTGGTTGCCGCACTGCTGGTAACCATTTTAACATGGGCGGTAATGCCCTTATTCAGCCGGTATGTATTCCGAAAATGGCTGTACCGGTAAAACCAGGTGAAAGAAGAAAAGAGGGGCTGATGCCCCTCTTTTAAAACACATCACGAAAGACTATAACTGGCCTGGAGATTTCTACGTTTTCTGAACCCCGAGTGTCGTCCTGAGATATTTGTCCACAACCCTGCGGAAGTGATAGCCGTAAATGGCCAGTTTCATGGCAACCGGGAAAGACCTTGGGCGTTTCAGGACCGTGGATACCATGAGCCTCCAGTAATACCTCTTGCCTTTTTCCGCAATCCCCAGCAGCCAGAACGATTTCCATAGCACTCTCACATGACTAAAGCTGACATTAATCTTATGTCCTTTATAAGGATTGAACTCCCTGAGAAAATTGGTAATTCGCTCGTAGTACTCCTTGGGGGAATAAATGGTGTCCAGGATATGCCGGTAGCCGTCGACTAACGTCTGGTAGTTCATTTTGGGGATAAAGTTACACTCCATGTTGCTGCCGTCGAAGTCCCCGACGATGCGGTTCTCCTTCTTCAAACGCTTGAAAAGCCGGGTGCCGGGAGGGGCATTGAGTAAACCGACCATGGCGGTAACGATTCCGCTGTTCTGGATGAAGTTGATTTGGCTCTTGAAGATGGAGAGGGGGTCGTTATCGAACCCGACGATAAAGCCGCCCTGCACCTCCAGCCCCGAGTTGTGAAGCTTGCGGACGTCAGCCTCCAGGTCACGGTTGCGGTTCTGTGTCTTGGCACATTCCAGGAGGCTGTCTTCGTTGGGGGTTTCGATTCCTACAAACACAGCGTTGAATCCGGCCTCCACCATCAGGCGAATCAACTCGTCATCATCGGCCAGGTTAATCGAAGTTTCCGTATTCAGGGCAAAGACGTTCTTTTTCCGGCGCCTCCACTCGATAATGGCGGGAAGGACTTCGGACTTCAGTTTCTTCTTGTTGCCGATAAAGTTGTCGTCGACGATAAACACACCGTCACGCCAGCCCTGGTCGTATAACGCATCAAGCTCGGCAAGCAGCTGGGGCGCGCTCTTGGTGCGGGGCTTATGGCCATTGAGTATAACGATATCACAGAACTCGCAGTTGAAAGGACAGCCACGGGAGTACTGTATGCTCATCGCCGAGTAATGCTTCACATTGATGAGCGACCACAGCGGCAGGGGCGTGGTGCTGATATCGGGACTCGCTTTTGCTTTATATTGATGTCTGGGACAGCCGTCTACCAAATCTTTAAGAAATTCGGGGAGTATCGCCTCCGCCTCCCCGAGCACCAGGTGGTCGATATCATGATAGTCTTCCGGCTCCATGGTAAAGAGGGGCCCGCCGGCGACGGTCGTTGCCCCCAGCTCCCGGCAACGTGTCACCACTTCCTTTACCGATTCTTTCTGGATGGCCATGGCGCTGATGAACACGTAGTCCGCCCATTTGATGTCGTCGTCGGTCACACGGGTAACGTTCATGTCCACGAGCTTCTTCTCCCACTCCCCGGGGAGCATGGCCGCCACCGTCAGCAGTCCCAGGGGCGGGTAGCTGCTCTTCTTAGAGACGAACTTAAGAGCGTGTTTAAAGCTCCAGAAGGTAGCCGGGTACTGAGGATATACCATGAGTATTTTCATAATGTTTTCCTTCAGTTAAATCGCATGAGTTTATTATTTCCATTATAACATGATTAATGGATGGAGCAAGGATGGTTTAGATGGTTGGGTTAAAATAAAATCCCCCTCCTGTAAAGAAGGGGGATATGGGGTCGGGTTTTATAATAT
>CAYYVO010000005.1:0-19844 GCA_964475175.1 uncultured Dehalococcoidaceae bacterium
AATGACATAATAAATAGTAGTTTAAAAATAATGGAAAATGACATGAAAAAGATGGACCTGCTGATATGCGGGGTAGGCGGCCAGGGTGTCGTCCTTGCCAGCGACATCATCGGCGAAACGGCTATCGCCGCCGGCTTTGACGTCAAGAAGACGGATACGCTGGGGATGGCTCAGCGGGGCGGCAGTGTTGTCAGCCACTTGCGTCTGGCCCCTAAAGTATGGTCACCGCTGATAAAAGAGGGCGAGGTAGACCTGATACTGTCGTTTGAAAAGCTGGAGGCGGCCCGGTGGAGCCACTATCTCCGCGTCGGCGGGGTGGTTATCGTTAACGATTATGAGCAGCCGCCGCTGTCTGTCAGCCTGGGCCAGGAAAAATACCCCGCTGATGATGAGGTTGTTGCAGCTTTGAAACGGCAGACCGAGGATGTTTATATTATCGACGGAACCGGCCGGGCTAAAGAACTGGGTAATGTCAGAACACTTAATATTTTCATGCTGGGTTGCTTCTCCGTCTTCGCACCGCTGGAGGCGGATGTCTGGAGGGAAAGCATCGTTCAGCGTTTGCCGGAGAATATCCGTGAAATTAACTTAACTGCCTTCGAGATGGGCAGAAAGGAAATTGAAAGTGTCCGTATCGGAAAGAGTTAAAAAGGGAATGGAGCTGGGGTCGTGGATACGGCGGATGTTCGAAGAAGGCACCGCCATGAAAAAGAAGTATGGCGTGGAGAATGTCTTCGACCTCTCGCTGGGTAATCCGATTATGGAGCCGCCGCCGGAGTTCAAACGCGCCATAAAGCACCTGGCGGACAATCCTTTCCCGGGCATGCATGGGTATATGGAGAACGCCGGCTACCCGGAGACCCGGGCGGCTATAGCCGGGCAAATGTCGCGGGAAACCGGTATCACCTTGACTGAGAAAGATGTTATCATGGCCGTCGGGGCGGCGGGCGCTATTAACGTGGCGCTCAAGACCATTCTAGACCCGGGTGACGAAGTTATCCTCTTTTTACCCTGGTTCGTTGATTATTTTAACTACGTTGAAAACCACGATGGCGTGGTCAAAGTCGTGCCTACCGATGAACATTTTATACCCCGTATGGACGAACTGGAAAAGAGCATCGGCCCCCGGACGAAAGCCGTGCTCATCGATTCGCCGAACAATCCCACCGGCGTGGTCTACAGCGAGAGCATCATGACACAGATGGGAGAGATACTCCGCAAGAAAGAGGCCGAATACGGTAATGATATATTCATCGTCAGTGACGAGCCTTACAAAAAGATAATCTACGACGGCCTGGAGTATCCCTCGCCCTTGAGATTCCACCGGCACAGCATTATCGCCACATCGCATTCCAAAGACCTGTCCATCCCCGGCGAGCGCATCGGGTACGTTGCCCTCCATCCGGATGCCAGGCATCATGACGATATGATAAAGGGGTTCACCTTCTGCACCCGCGTCCTCGGATTCATCAATGCCCCGGCCTTTATGCAGAATGTGGTGAGGGGCCTTCAGGATGTAACCATAAACGTCGCCGAGTACCAGCGCCACCGTGATTTTATCTATAACAACCTGGTAGAAATGGGATATAAGGTCAATAAGCCTCAGGGCGCTTTCTATATCTTCCCCAAGTGCCCCATCGAGGACGATGTCGCCTTCATACATGAGCTTCAGCGGGAGCATCACGTGCTCACGGTGCCCGGAATTGCCTTCGGGATGCCGGGGTACTTCCGTCTGGTCTACTGCGTGGATGACCGCACGCTGGAATGCTCCATGCCCGGCCTGGCGGCGCTGGCGAAAAAGTACAAGCTCAAGTAGCCTGACCCCGGGCGATGCGATTGACACTTTTTCCCATCCATATTATAATAAACTCACTTTTTCTGGAAAGAATTCAGAGAAATATCATGTCTTGTATTAGTCATAATACTACTAAATGGTCCAGGAGGATGGCCCCGAAACACTCGGGGCGGGTCAGGCGTGTTTTTATATCAAAAGAGACCTGAATGATTTATAATAATTAGATTAGAAAACACACCGGGCCCGGGGGAATTCCCGGGCTCTATTGTTTTCCGAGGAGGTTCTTAAAATGACTGAAATCCTGAATGATTTATCGGTAGAGGCGTTGACAGAAGCAATAGAAACCAACCTCTATGCCATGATCCCTT
Source organism: uncultured Dehalococcoidaceae bacterium (assembly GCA_964475175.1). Classification (GTDB taxonomy): domain Bacteria; phylum Chloroflexota; class Dehalococcoidia; order Dehalococcoidales; family RBG-16-60-22; genus CAYYVO01. The sequence goes on from CAYYVO010000005.1 coordinate 2,164, forward strand.
TTTCTCACGGCTGGCCGCAGACCGAGTTTTACTCCGGACCGGATATATCATGGTGTCTGACGGACGTAGCCTTCCCGCCGTGCAACTCTGTCTTTAAAGCCCGGCTGCAGCCGGACGAAATAGACGACACTATCAAGGCGGTTATCAGCAGAGGCCGGAAGAGAAGCGTTCCTGTACAGTGGTGGACGGGTAAAGATACGCAGCCGGACAACCTGGTGGAAAAACTGGTTGCCCATGGTTTTAATCACCAGGGGGACGGGGCCGGCATGGCGGTAGATTTACTGGCGATGAATGAAAACGCTCCGCAGCCCGACGATTTTAAGATAATTGAGGTAAAGGATGAGGACACGCTGAAGACCTGGTGCCACGTAACCTGCATCGGTTTCGGAATTCCTGAACAGGCCGAACCGGCTCTATTCGAATGGTTTTCTACCGATATCCGCTTGAATCAGCCGTTAAAGTGTTACCTGGGTATATGGCAGGGTAAACCGGTTGCTACCTCTTCGGTATTCTTTGCGGAGGGCGTAGCAGGTATTTATTTCGTCGCTACCGTTCCGGAGGCGCGGTGTCATGGTATCGGCTTTGCCGTTACGCGAAGGCCGCTATTGGAAGCCCGCGAAATGGGTTACCGCGCAGGTATCCTGCAGGCTTCTAAAATGGGGGTGCCTGTATACCGCAGAATGGGTTTTAAAGAGTACAGCAAAATAGGTTCTTTCGTATGGCTTAACGAAGGGCAGGGCGGATAGCCCCGCCTCCCCGCCCCGCCGTCCGTTATTCTTTCATAACCGTCCGACCATGGGGCATCTACGGCATATCCCTGGGTGTAATATGCGGGGTGGGAATAGATATCTCTTACGGCTGGAGGAGATAGACTTCGTTAAAAAACTTTGCCTGTTGTTTATATCTCAGATGTAATATAATCAAAAAAGAAAACAGCGTAAGGACATTGACAGCATATGCCGAAACATCGCTCGTTCTTTACAAATATGTCGGTACCGATGCCCCTGAGCAGGAAGCTGTATCTCGTTTTCCGCAACAGCTTTATCAAGCTTTGGAAAAGACAGAGCTGCTGCGGTCATCCCGGTGAACCCGGCTGTTGAGAAGCCGGTAACGCTTCTCCCGGTCGGGGGGATTGAAGGAGGTGCCAACGTGGCTGTAGAAGACGTTGGTGAAAAATATCGGTGCAACATCTGAGGCAACGAGGTAGAAGTCACCTGGTCAGGTGGCGGAGCCCTGGTTTGCTGTGGTGAGGAGATGGAAAAGATAGATTAGGGTAGACAGTGTACTATTTTGCTTATGCCAGTAATTTAAGTAAGAAGCAGATGCAGACGCGCTGCCCGGAAAGCCAGCCCAGGTTCGTGGCTACTTTACCCAACTATAAGCTGGTTTTTACGGGGTGGTCTAGGGAATGGCGGGGTGGCAAGGCCACCATAAAGTCATTCCGCGGGGAGAAGGTGCGCGGCGCTATCTATGAAGTCACCGAGGCATGCCTTCGAAAGCTGGACAGGTTCGAGGCCGGCTATTCCCGATTGAATATCACCGTATTCGATGAGGACAATGAGCCGCACCAGGTCGTAACCTATATTAATTCAGGGCAGCTGGAAGAGACCTTGCCTTCCCAGGAATACGGGGCAGTCATCCGTCAGGGCTACAAGGACTGGGGAATAGCTTAAGCGGTTTTTTCGACAGGCGCCAGGTAAGCACCTTTCAAAGATGTGACGAATGACAAAATTTGGTGATACCAAGGATGCCATCAGTCAGCATTCGGCGTTTGAATAATCCATACTCATAATGTATCATCTTTAAAAATGCAGACCGAAAAAAGCCAATTCCGTTTTTAATATATCTAAAATGTATTTATTCAGCGGAATTATTATACCTAACATATGTTACAATGAAGAGTCAAGTCGGGGATATCTCAAGCTAAGATATGAAAAATGGGTAAAACAGGACGGCCAACTAAACAGGAACAGCAGAAACATCCTTTGAGCGGGCAGCTAAACGGCGAAGTGCCCTGGCTGGACGGGTGTAAAGAGCACGGCAGAAAGACGTGTCTGGATTGCCCGGAGCCTCTGGAGAGATGCCCCGCGGAAAACCCCCGTCTTCATAAGGGCGGACGGCCCAGCGGGAGTAAAAATAAAATATAGTCCCTTCCGGATAAGGAGTAGTAGATGACTGCAGACAAGAGATATGATATCAAGGATATAAAGCTGGCCGAAACCGGTCGGCAGAGAATCGAATGGGCATATCGCGAGATGCCGGTAATCACCCTTATCAGGGAGAGATTTTCCAAAGAAAAGCCGTTGAAAGGTATTCGTATTTCAGGGTGTCTTCATGTGACCACGGAAACGGCTAACCTGGCCCTGACTTTGAAAGAAGGCGGCGCCGATGTCGTCCTCTGCGCTTCTAATCCGCTCAGCACCCAGGATGATGTGGCGGCGGCGCTGGTGGAATACGATATACCCACCAATGCCATCAAGGGCGAGGACGATGAGACCTATTATAAACATATAATCTCGGCTCTGGATAATAAACCCCATCTGACCATCGATGACGGCGCCGACCTCGTTAGCACGATTCATACCAGACGCAGCGACCTCATTGCCGATATTATCGGCGGCGCCGAGGAGACCACAACAGGCATCATCCGCCTCCGCAGCATGGAGCGGGACGGCCAGCTGAAGTATCCCATGATTGCCGTAAACGATGCCGAGACCAAGCATTTCTTCGATAACCGCTACGGCACCGGCCAGAGCACCATCGACGGCATTATCCGCGCTACCAATATACTGTTTGCCGGTAAAAGGGTGGTGGTCTGCGGCTACGGCTGGACCGGAAAAGGTGTCAGCATGAGAGCCCGGGGAATGGGCGCCCACGTTATTGTCGTCGAGGTGGAGCCGGTCCGGGCCCTGGAAGCGATGATGGAAGGCTACCAGGTCATGCCCCTGGCGGAAGCGGCTAAAATCGGGGACATTTTCATTACCGTAACCGGAGATAAAAATGTCATCGATGAGGCCCATTTCAAGTTGATGAAAGACGGCGCTATTCTGGCAAACAGCGGTCATTTCAATGCCGAGATTAATATCCCTGCCCTGGAGAGTATGGCAAAGACCAAGCGCACCGTCAGGACCTTTGTCGAGGAATACAAGCTTGCGGACGGACGCTGTCTTTACCTGCTGGGGGAGGGGAGATTGATAAACCTGGCGGCGGCGGAGGGACATCCGGCCAGCGTTATGGATATGAGCTTTGCTAATCAGGCGCTTTGTGCGGAATACATGGTGAAGAACAGGGGCAAGCTGGAAATAAAAGTGCACCCGGTACCCGAGGAAATCGATAAAGAGGTAGCCCGACTGAAACTAAAAGCGATGGGCGTGGGTATCGATACGCTCACCGCGGAGCAGCAGAAGTATCTTGCCAGCTGGGAAGAGGGTACCTAAATAGTATAGAATTATCTTGTGTGAATATAAACAAAACCGTCATTGCGAGGGAAGCGGAACAATCTCTATCACCGGTGTCGGAGATTGCTTGGTAACTGCGTTCCTCGCAATGACATGTTAAAAATGGAGGAAAAAGATGTCTAATAGTTTTGCGAAATCACCTAATTATCTGCTGACCTCGGAGTCGGTCACCGAGGGACACCCGGACAAGATGTGCGACCAGATTTCGGATGCTATACTGGACGCTATTATGAAACAAGACCCCAACGGTAGGGTAGCCTGTGAGGTCGCCACAACTACCGGACTGGTTATCGTTATGGGCGAAATTACCACCAGCTGCTATGTAGATGTTCCGACGATAGTCAGGGATGTCGTGGGTGATATCGGCTACACCAAACCCGAATATGGATTCGACTATCAATCCTGCGGTGTGCTGTCCTCCATCACGCCGCAATCGGCCGATATCGATATGGGTGTAAGCAAATCGTTGGAAACCAGAGGCGGCGAAAGCAGCGGTGACCTCGATAAAATCGGCGCGGGTGACCAGGGCATGATGGTCGGCTTCGCCTGTAACGAGACCCCTGAGCTAATGCCTCTACCCATTTCACTGTCGCATAAACTGTGCCAGCGGCTGGCTCAGGTCAGGAAGGACGGCACGCTGAAATACCTCCGCCCCGACGGCAAGTCTCAGGTAACCGTTGAATATGACAACGGCGTCCCCAAGCGAATCGTTAACGTGGTTATCGGCGCCCAGCATGACGAGGACGTTTCCCTCGAACAGATAGAAAAAGATATCATCAAGCACGTCATTAAGGAAGTTGTTCCAGCCGACTTGATTGACGACGCGACAAACTACTATGTAAACGGCACCGGGCGTTTCGTTATCGGCGGGCCGGTATCGGATACCGGGTTTACCGGACGCAAAATTATCGTCGATACGTACGGCGGGGCCGCCCGGCACGGGGGCGGTGCCTTCTCCGGAAAGGACTGCACCAAGGTTGACCGCTCGGCGTCTTACATGGCGCGGTACATAGCCAAGAACGTGGTGGCGGCTGGACTGGCCGACCGACTAGAAATACAGGTGGCCTACGTTATCGGCAAAGCCCACCCCCTCTCCATATCAATAGAGGCCTTTGGTACTGAAAAGATAGAGAACCAGCGAATCAAAGACCTGATTGAAAAGCATTTCGACCTCCGCCCCGGGGCTATCATAAAACATTTCGATATGCGCCGGCCCATCTACCGCCAGACGGCCGCCTACGGTCACTTCGGCCGCACCGATATCGACCTCCCCTGGGAAAAGACGGACAAGGCCGATATTTTAAGGAAAGAGGGCCTGGGGAAGTAGGGTAAAATCCCCCTTTACGAAAAGGGGAGACAGGACAAGGCATTTAGAAGTTGTGTTAAAATGTCGTTCCAGCGCAAGCTGGAATCCAGGTAAGGGAAAAAGGGGGTGGATTCTGGCTTTCGCCAGAATGACAGATTGAAGCTAGGCCAGCCGAAAACAGGGCATTTAAGAGGGGCGTAGCCCCTCTTCCATATCCTCCCCCTCTCCTTGATCTTGATAGGAGAGGGGGTCAGGGGGTGAGGTAGACAAAGGAACGGATTGCTTTGCTTCACTCGCAATGACAGGGGTGGTAAAGAACGGGTTGAGGGGCACTTGTTACTTATATCTTGTCACTTGTAACTTAAACCCAGGGGGTGAATCAGATAGAAAATTCCCCCTCTCAAACAAAACGCCTGGTAATCGGCCTGGATATCGACGGTGTCATCGTCGACTACGCCAGCGTCATGCTCCCAATACTTTCAGAAGTCTGCAACCGGCCGGTATCTTTGGAAGAAATATGCCACTGGGACCTGAAAGAATGTCTCGGCATCGATGAAGCCGCCGAGGAGTATGTCTGGGAAAAAACCCTCAGAACAGATATATTAGTTGACGCCCCCGCAATAACGGGGGCAATCGATGGAGTATCCCGCCTCAGCGGTCATGAAATCTGGATTATCACCAGCCGCCCCGTCTCAATGCAACGCCTGACCGAATCCTGGCTTGATGAAAGGCAGGTAAGATACCACCGTATCATTTTCGTTGAAGACGGTGATAAAATGTCGGCGGGGCCGAAATTCGATGTGTTTGTTGAGGACTATCTGGAAGAGGCCCGTATATTTGCAGAAGCCGGTGTATTAACGCTATTATTCAATCAGCCCTGGAACCAGGCGGATACTCTACCCGGCAACTGCGAACGCGTCTACGACTGGAGTACAATAATCAGTATTATTGGACAACTGGAGATACAGGGAGATAAATAGATAAAAGTAGGGTATTCTTTTATACCTAATACCATCCACCACCCCTAGAAGAACACCAAACAGGCTAAAGAATGCAAAAGGGGGTATCTCGTATGACATCCGGCACGTCGGAAGAAGAGATTTACAAGATTGCTAAAAAGAGAGTTGATGAAAAGAAGGGATTTTATACTCACCTCGTAGCCTATATCGTGGTAAATATCGGACTGATACTTATCTGGGCGTTTACTACCGGGGGCTCGGGCCACCCGTGGTTTGTCTGGACGCTGGGAGGCTGGGGTATCGGCCTGCTATTCCATGGTCTGGGAGTTTTTGTGTTCAATAAAGAGACCGGCTGGGAGAGGAAGGAAATCGAAAAAGAAGCGGACAGGCTAAGGCAGAACCGGAAATAAAGGCGATGAAGCAGATAAAAAAAGAAAACCCGATTAAATTCGGCACCGACGGCTGGCGGGCCGTTATAGCCGAGGACTTTACCTTTGATAACGTGCGCTACTGCGCCCAGGGCGTGGCCGAATACCTTAAAGCAGCCAAACTGGCCCGACGCGGATTAATTGTCGGATATGATACCCGTTTTGCCTCGGGAGACTTCGCCGCCGCTGTAGCGGAGATCGTCGCCGGCAATGGCATTAAAGTGTATCTCTGCCCCAGAGCCACCCCGACGCCGGTTATCAGTTACGGCGTCCTGGCGAAAAAGGCCGGCGGCGCCGTTATCATTACCGCCAGCCATAATCCGCCTGCATGGAATGGTTTTAAGTATAAAAACGAATACGGCTCCAGCGCCTCTGATGAAATTACATCGAAGATAGTGGACTTTATGTCGAAGTCCTATGATTCCGGTGAGGTCAAACGCCTGCCGCTGGCCGAAGCAAAAGAAAAGGGGCTGGTGCAGGAATACGACCCTGAACCCGTATATTTTAAGCAGATAGAGAAGCTAATCGACCTCAAGCCCCTAAGAAATGCCGGACTTAGACTGGTTATCGACCCCATGTACGGCGCCGGTACCGGCTATTTAAAGAAGGCGCTGGAAGGGGGCACCACCGAGTTAATAGAAATTAATAATGAGCAGAATCCGCTCTTTCCGGGTATCCATCCGGAGCCGATTATGCCTCACCTGAATAAACTTTCGGAAGAAGTAAAAGTGCAAAGCGCCAACGCTGGTCTGGCCACCGATGGAGATGCCGACCGTATGGGCATTATCGATGAGAAGGGGAATTTCGTTACCCAGCTCCAGGTTTTCGCACTGCTCTGCCTTTACCTGCTGGAGGTACGCGGCGAGCGTGGTCCCATCATAAAAACTCTTACCACCACCAGCATGTCTTATCGACTCGGGGAGCTGTTCGATGTGCCGGTGTACGAGACGGCGGTAGGGTTTAAATACGTGGCCCCGCTGATGATGAAAGAAAATGCCCTTATCGGTGGCGAAGAGAGCGGCGGCTACGGATTCCGCGGCCACGTTGCCGAGAGGGACGGCATCCTGGCCAACCTGTATTTCCTCGACCTGATGGTCAGTACCGGCAAAAATCCGTCCGAGCTTATAGACTACCTTTATAGCAAAGTAGGGCCGCATCATTACAAGCGGGTTGACATAAGATTCCCGGCAGAGAAACGTGACGAGATAATCGACCGTGTAAAGAATAATCCTCCGGAATCTATCGATAACGTTAAAGTCATTAAGATGGATACAACCGACGGCTACCGGTTTCATCTTGAAGATAAAACATGGCTGCTGATTCGGTTCTCCGGCACCGAGCCCCTGCTACGAATCTACACCGAGACGGATTCGCCGGAGCGTGTAGACCGGCTGCTGAAAATCGGCAGGAAAATAGTGGGAGTATAAAGGGGGACAGGTTGATGAATGATATTAATCTGGATGATGTAACTTTATATAAAAAGAACGACCCCGAGGGTATGCTGGAACGCATCAAAGAACTCCCCTTTCAGTGCCGGCAGGCGTGGCAGGCCGCCATGAGCTTTGAACTGCCTGCTGATTATGCGGATATCAATAAGGTTATTATCCTGGGCATGGGCGGTTCGGCTATCGGCGGCGATCTCGTCAGGAGCCTGGTGCAGCCGGAAACAAAGATACCCGTTATCATCCACCGCGACTACGGTCTGCCCGCCTTTGTAGATGAAAAGACCCTGCTTATCGTCTCCAGCTATTCGGGCAATACCGAGGAAACGCTTTCCGGCTTCGAGCCGGCGCTTAAAACCGGAGCCAAAAAGCTGGCGATAACCACCGGCGGAAAATTACAGCAGATGGCGGAGTCGAATAACGTTCCGGTTTTCAAAATCGAATACAAGGCGCAGCCGCGTGCCGCCCTCGGTTTCAGCTTTCTACCGACCCTCGGTGTCCTGCAGAAGCTGGGGTTTGTGAGAGAAAAATCGGCGGACGTTGACGAAACGGTGAAGGTATTAGAGAAAATGGTAGCCAGGCTGGATGAAAACTCGCCGCTGGCCGATAATCCGACCAAGCAGCTGGCGCAGCGTCTTTACGGGTGCCTGCCGGTGGTCTACGGTGCCGGGATTGCGGCCGAGGCGGCGCACCGCTGGAAGACCCAGATTAACGAAAACAGCAAGGCCTGGGGATTTTATGAAGTCTTTCCGGAGCTGAACCACAATGCCACTGTGGGTTATCCGTTCCCGCCGGAGCTAGCGCAGAAAATCAGGGTGATTCTGCTGCGGTCGCCTTCCTTTAACGAGCGTGTCAAGCTCCGCTACGAAGTGACCACCGAGCTTCTTAAAAAGGCCGGGGTGGCCTACGAGTTCGTGGACAGCGAGGGCAAGAGCGCCCTGGCCGAGATGATGAGCCTCGTAACGATGGGCGACTTTGCCAGCTACTACCTGGCGATTCTCCATAAAATCGACCCCTCCCCCGTGGAAGTCATCAGCTACCTCAAGGACCGGCTGGCGAAAGGGTAGGGGAGAATGTGGCTGATTTAGTAAGTGATTTCTGGTGGCTACCAAAGAATGCGGATATTGATAACTTATTGGTGGGGGTAGGAAACCATATAGATGTAGTCGATAACGAAGATATTCCTCCCATCTCCAGTTGGTATCGTTCAATTAACAAAGATTCTCTCTCTAATACCATTGAGTATTATTCTATCGCTTTTCTCGGCAAATGGAGGATTCGATGTAAAAACACGAACGTTTACAGAACCCTTAAAGTATTTGACTGTAAGACTAAAGAAGCAATATTTTTAGGGCCGTTCTTGGTTGATATTGATAACAAAGAAAATTTAGATGCTGCTCAGGGTGTAGCCAAACAAGTAATAGAGTATTTGATAGCAAAATTTAAACATACAAAAAGTGACTTGCGGATATTTTTCACTGGTAATAAAGGCTTCAATATAGAGATGCGACCCGAAACTTGCGACATATGCGGTTCAGTTCCCGACCAAATAAAGCTTTCTTATAAAAACCTAGACAATATTATTACTAGCTTGCGTATAAATAATAACGTTCAAGATTCCACCCTAAATATTGTTGATGGTCAGAGAACCGTAATCGATCGAATTTATGCAAATAGATTCGGCTATAAGTTAAAATACCCATTCATTCGATTACATAATTCTATAAATAGGTGGGTTGGAGGTAATGGTAAAGTCATATCGCGAAAGAAAATAGAATTAACCAGCCAAGAGCTGATTGGGAAGTCTATCGTAGAAATATTATCAGAGAGCGAAACTCAAGTATAAAATACATGATTAAGCGCCAGACTCCTGAACATATCAGAAAAAATCTGGCGCTTAATGATTTCTGAAATATAATTCTTTTAGCGCTTGGTGTACTGAGGCGCCTTGCGGGCGCGCTTGAGGCCGGGTTTCTTGCGCTCTTTGGTACGCGCATCACGCGTCAGCAGGCCGTTCTGCCGCAGCACCGGCTTGAAACGCTCGTCGGCCTTTACCAGGGCGCGGGAGATACCGTGGGAGATAGCGCCGCTCTGCCCGGTTAGGCCGCCCCCCTCCACTTTGATGACGGCGTTGTAGCGGCTGCCGCTTTCGGTGGCCTGGAACGGCTGGGAGATAATTCGCTGGTGCTCCAATGCCGGAAACCGCTCTTCGAACGGCGTTCCATTGACGATTATGGCACCGTTACCGGATGTCAGCTTGACACGCGCTACCGCCTCTTTGCGCCGCCCTGTCCCGTAAAAATAGCTTTGTTTATCCATACAGGTCCTGTCCCTTTACTTTGATTCCTTCTTGGTATCGTTTTTCACCTGAGATACGTGCGGATGCTCCGCACCGGCATAAACCCTGAGTCTTTTCTTCATCCGGCTCCCCAGGCGTGTGTGCGGCAGCATTCCATTGACGGCATGCTCGACTGCCCTTCTCGGGAACTGCTGCATCATTTTCTCCAGCGTGATGCTCTTGAAACCGCCGGGATAACCCGAGTGGCGGTAGTAAAGCTTCTGCTGGGGCTTCTTGCCGGTCACACGGACTTTCTCCGCATTGATAACGACGACGAAGTCGCCCGTATCCTGGTTGGGCGTATAAATGGGCTTGTGTTTACCCATGATAAGCCGGGCTATCTGGCTGGATAGCCTGCCCAGGGTTTTATCGGTGGCGTCGATTACGTGCCACTCGCGCTCTATATCCGCCGGTCTGGCGCTGTAAGTTTTCATTGTGCATCTCCCTCGAAGGGACCCGGATAGTTCACCCGCATCAGGCACAGGCCGTCGGCCGGGGCAGTCGGTTCGGCCAGGCCGGGTGTCCCGGCTTCAACGATGCTGTTGAACTCCTCGACCGTCATCTTGCCCTGTCCGGCCTTTATTAGCGAGCCTATCGTATTGCGTACCTGATGTGGTAAGAACGAATTGGCGACCATATCGAAAACTAACATGTCGCCGTCCCGTGTTATTTCAGCTTTAATCACGTCCCGTATCGTCCGCTTTTTCTGCGCTGTCTCGGCGCTGGAGACGAAAGAGGCAAAATCATGCCGCCCGATGAGGGCCTGACACGCCCGGTTCATCGCCTCTATATCCAGGTCGCCTTCTACGCGCCAGGAAAAGTCCTGCCTCATCGGTGAACGGGTAGGGCTGTTAAGAATATGGTATCTATACTCACGGCTGACCGCGCGCCGCCTCACATCAAATCCGTCGTCCGCACGGAAAGCCTCTTTAACGGCGATATCGCGGGGCAGATAGTGGTTCATGCCGTCGATATAGGCGTTCAGAGGTAGGGGGGACGCCGTATCAAAGCAGACCACCTGGCCTCTGGCGTGTACTCCGGCATCGGTCCGGCTGGCGGCTTTAATCCTTATTCTCTTTCCGGTTAGTTTCTTCAATGCTTTCTCTATCTCTCCCTGAATCGTCGGCGCATTGGCCTGCAACTGGGAGCCGTGGTAATTAGTCCCGTCGTATTCTATTATCAGTATAATCCTGGTATTCTTTACCGGGTCTGCTGCCATGATTCTGCTTTAGCCGACCCTTCCCCGGATGGGTTACTGGACCAGCTCCAGCTGGACCATGGGAGCGCAATCGCCCAGTCTGGGCGCCAGCTTCACGATGCGCGTATAACCCCCAGGACGCTCTTTATACCTCGGGCCTAACTCGGCAAAAACTTTCTCGGTTACTTTTTTATCTGTAATATAGGATAAGGCCTGGCGATATGAATGAAGTCCGCTGTTCTTGCCCAGCGTAATCATTTTTTCAGCCAGCCCGCGTACTTCCTTGGCCTTGGGCTCGGTGGTAACGATTTTCTCATGTCTCAGCAGGTCGGTCACCATGTTGCGGTAAAGAGCCTTTCGGTGACCGCTGACCCTGCCCAGTTTTCTACCCGCTATTTTATGCCTCATACCTGCGGCTCTCCATCCTGAGTATCTTCGTTATAAGGTCTTTCTTCTTCGATGACGGCGTCAGCCTCACCATCAGCGGAATCGGCTATCGATTCCGTGCTGGCTTCTTCCTCGTACTCCCCGGTTTCCGTTCCTTCTTCATCAGAATCGACCTTCGGGTCGAGTGACAGTCCGATGGAGGCCAGACGGTCCTGTATCTCCTGGTATGATTTCTGCCCGAAGTTACGCAGCTTGAGCAGTTCCTTGGTTCCCTTGCCGATAAGCTCGCCTACCGTGGTGATGTTGCTGCGTCTCAGACAGTTCATTGTGCGTACCGACAGGTCGAGTTGCTCCACGGGCATATTGTATTTCTCGTCCGGTATGGCCATGCGGATTAGCCGCTCCTCGGCTTTCATCTGAGAAATCCTGACGTACTCGACAAAAGGTGTAAGCTGCTCTATCAGTATCTGGGCAGCGTGGCTCATGGCATCTATCGGGGCTGTAGTGCCGTCCGTCCAGATATCCAGGCGAAGTCGCTCGCGGCTGGTCTCCCGACCGATGTGGGTAGGCTCCACCGCGTAGTTGACCTTGCGAATCGGCGTGAAAATAGCATCAACCGGTATCGTTCCTACAGGTGTGTTTTCGGTAGACTCAGCGGTTTGGAACCCGGTTCCCAACTCAACATCCAGCTCCACGAAAAGTTTTGACTTGGGATTATTGAGTGTAATCAGGCAAAGCTCAGGATTGGCAATCTCAAGATCAGCCGATGGTTTAATATCGGCCGCGCAGATACGCCCCTCACCCTCGATATCCAAAGTCAACGTGCCACCGCGGTCGGACAGGGGTTTCAGCCTCAGCTCCTTGATATTGAGCAGAAAATCCATGACATCTTCCTTGGCATTGGGGATAACGGTGAACTCATGCTGTACGCCGTCAATCCTTACCTGGGTTACGGCGGCCCCCGGAAGATAACCAAGCAGCACGCGGCGCAGGGAATTGCCCAGAGTGATACCGAACCCTTTTTCAAGGGGCTCGGCGACAAACCGCCCGAAATTTTCTGATTGTTCGGTACATTCAATATTTGGAACTATCAGTCCAATCAATGAATTACCTCCTTATAAACCCTCATGAGTAGTACTCAACTATATTCCCGGTCTTTCCAGCCCGGCTAATTACTTAAACTGCACCAGTATTTTCTAACGTGAGTAGTACTCGATAACTGCCTTGCCATCGAACCTGGCATCTATTTCTTCGGGGGTGGGAAGGGATATAACCTGCCCGACCAGGTTTTGCCTGTCAAGACTCAGCCAGTTGAGGACAGTCTTGGCTTCGATATCCGCAAGAAGCTGCTTGTAATACTCGTTTTTCTGGCTGCCTTCGCGCCAGCCTATGGTATCGCCTTCTTTCACCAGTGCAGAAGGGATATTTGTTCTGCGTCCGTTCAACGTGATATGCCCGTGCCTGACGATCTGCCGGGCCTGGGCACGGGAATCGGCGAAACCCAGACGGTAGACAACATTGTCCAGCCGTCTCTCCAGCAGCACCAGGAGGTTCTCGCCGGTAATGCCGGCCTGCTTCTCGGCCAGGGTAAATGTTTTGCGGAACTGCCTCTCCAGTGTTCCGTACGTATAGCGGGCCTTCTGCTTCTCACGGAGCTGCAGGGCGCGGTCGGAAAATCTCCGCCTCCGCCGGCTTGTCCCCTGTCCCGGTGGCTTCGGTCGTTTATCGACAGCGCATTTGGGCGTGAAGCAGCGGGCACCCTTCAATAATAGCTTTTCACCGCTGCGGCGGCACAAACGACAGACTGCTTCTGTATATCTTGCCATACTCTTCCCCTTTTAGACTCGTCTCCTCTTCGGAGGGCGGCATCCGGCATGCGCTATGGGTGTAACATCCCGGATTCCGGTAATATAAAGACCGGAACCCTGAAGGGAGCGGATAGCCGCTTCGCGGCCGCTGCCCGGGCCTTTGACATACACCTCTACCTGGCGCAGGCCGTGAACCATAGCCTTTCGTGCGGCATCGCGCGCCGCCATCTGGGCTGCGTAGGGTGTGCCTTTACGAGAACCCTTGAACCCGGCCGTCCCGGAGCTGCCCCATGCCAGGGCATTCCCCTGGGCGTCGGTCAGGGTCACTATAGTATTATTAAATGTAGACTTAACGTAAGCCTTCCCGGTAGGGACCGACTTTCGCTCCCGCCTCCTGGCTTTGGTTTTCCTTTTCTGCGGCACCCTAGCCTCCTACTCGTCCTGTTTCGTTGTTATTTTTTCACACCGCCGCCCCACGGCGGCATTATTTTACTTCTTGGCCATGCCGCGCTTCTGTCCACGGCCGGCTACAGTCTTGCGTGAACCGCGCTTGGTGCGGGCGTTGGTCCGCGTGCGCTGTCCCCTGACGGGCAGGGAGTAGCGGTGTCTTATCCCGCGGTAGCTGCCGATTTCTATCAGACGCTTGATGTTGAAATTGACTTCTTTCCGGAGCTCGCCTTCAACGCGGAACTGCTTGTCTATAATTTCACGGAGTTTATTGACCTCTTCTTCGGTAAGGTCTTTCACCTTGGTATCCAGTACGATATCCGCCTGAGTTAAAATTTTATAGCTCTGCGTACGGCCGATTCCGTAGATGTATTGCAGCGATACCCAGGCCTGTTTGTTTACCGGTATATCTACTCCTGCTACACGTGGCATAAGCTACCTCCTTGTTTGCGGGATATTAACCCTGCCTCTGTTTATGTTTCGGGTTTTCACAGATAATCCTGATTACCCCGCGCCGTTTCACGACCTTGCATTTTTCACATCTGACTTTTACTGATGCCTTGACTTTCATAATGTTAAAACCTTTATCTTACTTGAGCCGGTAGGTGATTCTCCCGCGTTTCAGGTCGTACGGGGAGAGCTCAATCAACACCTTGTCGCCGGGTAAGACCCTGATATAATGCATCCTTATCTTGCCCGAGATATGTGCCAGCACCTCGTGCCCGTTGGGCAGTTCGACGCGGAACATGGCATTGGGCAGCGCCTCGATGACGGTGCCTTCTACTTCTATGGCCTCTTTTTTAGCCATAATCTCCCCTGGTCAACACCTCCGGTTTTTCAGTATTTATTGCTATGGTATGTTCAAAATGCGCCGAAAGACTGCCGTCGGCGGTGGATACCGTCCAGTGGTCACCGCCAACGCGGGTACGCCATCCGCCCACATTCAGCATAGGTTCCAGGGCGAGGGTCATACCCTTTTTCAGCACCGGGCCCGTTCCCGGTTTTAATCCGTAGGGGGCATCGGTGCAGTTGGGTACCTGCGGGTCTTCATGCATTTCACGGCCGATGCCGTGCCCCGTATACTCACGCACCACCGAATAGCCCCTGGACTCTGCATAGTCCTGGATGGCCGCCGAAACATCCCCGAGAGTCGCTCCGGCGCGGGCGGTGGCGATAGCCGCATCCAGGCAGGCACGCGTATTTTCTATGAGTTTTCGAGCCTCCGGACTTGCCTTGCCGGCGGCTAAGGTAACGGCGGCATCACCCTGAAAACCGTCGTAGATGACGCCGAAATCCAGGGAAACGATATCCCCGTCTTTAATGACCTTATCTCCGGGAATCCCGTGCACTATCTCGTCATTAAGAGACACGCAGATATTGGCCGGATAGCCGTGATAGCCTTTAAACGATGGTACGGCTCCCAGCTTTTTAGCTTCCCTTTCGGCAATAATATCCAGTTCCTTTGTTTTCATTCCCGGTTTTACCTGTTCGCTTACTATCCTCAGTACCTCGGCGACGATTTTACCCGCCTGCCGCATAGTGGCAATCTCTTTATCAGATTTTATAACAATACCCATCCGGTTGCCGTTCTCCTAGGTGAGCGCGGTTACCATCCTCTGATTTACTTCAGCCGTGCCGCCTTCGCCGTTTATCTCCAGCAGCTTGCCCGCTTCTTTATAATAGTCGATAAGAGGTGACGTCTCCTCGAAGTATACCTTCAGGCGATTCTTCACCGTCTCAACATTATCATCGGAGCGCTGGTACAACTCACCCCCGCAACGGTCGCACTTGCCGGCGACTTCAGGCGGCGAATCTACCTCGTGGTAGGGCGCCTGGCAGCTGCGGCAAATCCAGCGTCCGCCGAGTCTCTTCAGGAGTTCTCCTTCCGATACTTTTATATATACTACTTTATCAATTCCCTTCGATTGCTCCGAAAGGGCTTCATCCAGCGCCTTGGCCTGTTCCAGGTTCCTGGGGAAGCCGTCCAGAATGGCGCCTTCTTTTACATCGGGCGCCGCCAGCCTCTCCAGCACCATCTGTATCGTTATCTCGTTTGGTACCAACTGCCCCTTGTCCATATAAGCCTTGGCCTTCTTCCCGAGCTCGGTCTCATTTGCCAGCGCCTGTCGGAAAAGGTCGCCGGAGGCCACCTGCACCAGCTTCATTTTCTCTGCCAGCATCACGGCCTGAGTACCTTTTCCAGCCCCGGGGGCTCCCAGAAGAATAATATACACCTTAACTCCTACTTAATAAAGCCCTCATAACGCCGCATAACCAGCTGCGCCTCGAGCTGTTTCATCGTATCAAGGACCACACCTACCACGATAAGCATGCCAAGACTGGATAGCTGTATCTGCTGGACGTTGGTAACGGTACGCGCCAGGAAAGGCATTACCGCTACAAAAGCCAGGAAAAGTGCTCCCGCCCAGGTTATCCGGTTGATGACGCCGCTGAGATAGGAGGCAGTGTTTTTACCCGGTCTGATGCCGGGGATAAATCCGCCCTGTCTCTGCAACGTACCGGGCAGGTCCTGCTGTTGATAGGTTACCATGGTATAGAAAAACGTAAACGCTACTGCGAGTCCGAAATAGAATATCCAGTAAAAAGCACCGACCGGCAGCGCCGTGCTGGGACTGAACCACTGGACGATGGCAGCGGCGAATCCCTCTCCCGTACCGGCGTCAAAGTAGCTGGCGACGATACCCGGAAACAGTACTACCGACATCGCGAAGATGAGCGGTATCATGCCGGAGCTGTTTACCCGCATGGGTATATGTGTCTGACCCGCCTGGCGGTACATGCGTCCGCCCCGAAAGACACTGCGGGCATACTGTACCGGTATGCGGCGGTGCGCCTCCGTGAAAATGACGATTAATACAATGGTTACCAAAACTATTGCGATATAGACTACCAGCCCCAGCGGATTTCCCTTGGCCAGGAAACCCTGCTGAATTGTTGTCGGGTAGCCGGCGACAATGCCGCCGAAAATGATAATTGAAATACCGTTGCCGATACCGTACTCCGTTATAAGCTCTCCCAGCCAGACTAGGAATACCGTCCCGGCGACGAGTGATACTACTATGGTGATGGTGGGCAGCATATCGGCGCTGCTGACCGCCCCGGCGCGCTGGAGCAGGACCAGCTGACCGTAGCCGGAAAAGGCCGCCAGCGGTACCGTCAGCCAGTGGGTAATCAAATTAATCTTGTTTCTGCCGCTCTCGCCTTCCTGGGAGAGGGCCTGAAGCTTGGGAATAACCGGTACCAGGAGAATCATAATAATGGAGGCGGTGATATAAGGATAAACACCCATAGATGCCACGCTGAACTGTCTCATGGCGCCGCCGCTGAACAGGTCGAGCATACCCAGCAGGGCGTTGCTCTCGAAGAGTTGACGCAAGGCATCCAGGTTCACGCCCGGCAGGGGCACGTGGGCAATAAAGCGAAAGATTACCAGAATACCCACGGTAATCAGTATTCTCCGCCTGAGGTCGGGCAGGCTGAAGGCATCCAGCATTGCCTGTAGCAATCTGGGTCTACTCGCCCTTTGGCGCATTCTCTACCTCCTCGGCTTTGCCTCCGGCAGCCTCTATCTTGGCCTTGGCTGAAGCCGAAAATTTATTCGCCCTGACAGTAAGGGCGCGGTCGATATCTCCATCGGCCAGGATTTTAACGGGATTCTTCAAGGACTTGATAATCCTCGCCTCCACCAGCTTTTCCGGTGTGACTTCACTGCCTTTGTCGAAAACGTTGAGCTCCCCGACACCTACGGTGCTGTATTCCTTGCGGAAGATGTTGGTAAAACCGCGTTTCCGGGGCAGGCGCTTGATGAGAGGCAGCTGTCCGCCCTCGAATCCGGGACGCATCTTGTAACCGGCGCGCGATTTCTGGCCTTTGCAGCCCCGTCCGGAAT
>CAYYVO010000006.1:0-6635 GCA_964475175.1 uncultured Dehalococcoidaceae bacterium
AAAATTGTCGCCAATAATCGCCGGCCAGGCTCTCCCGGGAATGCAATCCTGACCGATGCCCAGGTGGCTTCGCTGGACAGGGAGAAAAGGGAGTGGTTTATCAAAGAAACCGAAGCAATCAAAGGCGATGCTGAAACCACAGCACAAACTATAAGAGAGGCAGGCGGCGAGGCGGTGGCTTTCTTCGGGGATATCTCCGATTTTGATACAGCCGCCCGGCTGATTCAGACTGCCGTCGATAGCTTCGGGAAGGTTGATATCCTGGTAAACGTGGCGGGAGGATTCGGATTCAGCCCGATTGAAAAGATGACGCAAGAGCTGTGGGACAAAGTTAACACGGTCAAGCCCAAAGGCTACTTCAATACTATCCGCCATGCCGTCCCCCACATGATAAAGCAAAAGTGGGGGCGTATCATCAACTGCACATCGCGAGCTTATCTGGGGGACGTTATAAAGCACGCCGAGTATTGTGCCGCCAACGCCGGGGTGGTGGGTTTGACCAGGGCGGCGGCGATAGAGTTGCGTGCCCATGGGATAACCTGTAACGCCTTTTCACCCTGGGCCAGGACGCGCGCTTCTTACGAGCTGGAGGCTTACACCGGTGTTGTACCCGAGGAGGATAGCCCCTTCGTCTTCAAGAGGGAAGGCCCCGGCCTAACGGTGGAGATGACACCCACGCCGGATTACATTGCGCCTTTCGTCTGCTACCTCGCTTCGGATGCGGCGGCGGATATAAGCGGCTCGGTTTTCAGCCTGGGAGGGAACAGTATCGGGCTGTACTCGGAACCGGCTGTCGTGAGAAACCTGACAAAATTAGATAACACCCCGTGGACGGTTGAGGAGTTATCTCAGCAGGTGCCGCGGGGACTGCTCCTGGGATACAGGAGCCTGGCTGATAATCCGTTCGGGTAGGACGGAATTCATTACTACACTAGGTCATTCCCGCGCAGGCGGGAATCCAGGAGAGGAAGGGGGATGGTGGTGTGTCATTGCGAGGAGCAAAGCGACGAAGCAATCCGTCTCCTCTATCATAATTCCCGCGAAAGGGAGCAACGGATTGCTTCGCGTTGCTCGCAATGACGATTTTCTAAAAATAGTTTATTTAGGTGCGAAGATGGACGACCTCGGTCTCTTCTCCATCTCCTTCACAAGCTCGGTCACCGGGCCGTAAAGCATGCAGCTGGCCTGGCAGTGTTTGACACAGGCGGGCTGCTCCTGGACTAAAGTCCGCCCCTGACAGAGGTCGCAGAAGCGGGTGGTAATCGGGACG
This sequence comes from uncultured Dehalococcoidaceae bacterium, assembly GCA_964475175.1. Lineage (GTDB taxonomy): Bacteria > Chloroflexota > Dehalococcoidia > Dehalococcoidales > RBG-16-60-22 > CAYYVO01. Next base: position 1,271 of record CAYYVO010000006.1, read on the forward strand.
TAGTCCACATGCACCTTGTCCGGCCCCACCGTTACCAGTTCGTCCACCCTGATGCCGCACATGCCGTCGGAGAAGTTGTGCTCCTGCTTGCAGGCAACCTCACAGGCATGGCACCCGGTACAATATTCATATTCAATAAGCAAGCCGTCGCGTGGCATAACTACTCCTTTCAGTCTTTAATCTTGGTGACACGGCACAGGCTGGAACGGTAGTCCGTCCCGCCGAAACCGGATTTGCCCTGTTTACCCATGGTGGTGAGGTTGTTGATGTTATACTCCCAGGTGCTGAACAGGTTGGGCGCCTTGCCTTCGGTCTCCGGCAGCCACCAGCCGTGGGGTGCGGTAACGACAATGGGGTGGGCGGTCGGGGTTACCTTGGCCTTCATTTTAATCCGTCCGTGCCGGTTCTCGATATAGACCCACTCCCCATTGCCGATGCCCAGGGACTCCGCCGTTTTATCGTTTATTTCACACTCGGGGTCGGGGTCGAGCTCTCTTAGCCAGGGAATCATGCGGTGCTCCGAGTGGAAGAAGACCGGCGAGCGCCGACCCGTCGTCAGTATCAGCGGGTATTCCTTGAAGAGATCGGGGGTGGCGGTGGGACTTTCTGCCGGTTCCTCGTAGTAGGGCAGCGGGTCGAGTCCCCACTCTTCGTAGCGTTTTGAGTATAATTCCACCTTTCCGGTGGGCGTCTCGAAGCCGGGCTGGCCGTCGCCGCGCAGCAGGCCTTTTTCGTAGCGGTAGTAGGGACGGGTGTGGTGGCCTTCCGGCGGGAACTCCCAGCAGCCTTTTGCCTTGAGTTTCTCGAAGTCGGTGTTGCCGTCCTTGAGACGGTCGTTAATAAGCTCTTTAACCGTATTGTATTTAATTGGTGTGGTGGCTAGGCGCTTGGCCATTTCCAGATTGATTTCCCAGTCGGACCGGCTCTCGTCCACACCGTCTACAGCCGGGACGCTTACGCCCAGCGGCTGCCACCAGGAGCGGAAACTCTCCTTCTCGCAGATAGTGGCGGCGGGGAGAAAGCTATCGGCCAGGCCCATGCTCGTTGGATTCTGGAAAAGGTCGACGACGACAATGAAGTCGAGCTTTTTCATGGCCTCGTAGTGCCGTTTGGGGTCGGCCGCCTGCCCGCCGATGATGTTGGAGGTCTGTATCCAGGCGCCGTGGACTTTATACGGCTTATCGGTCTCCAGTTGCTCGATGAGAACGTCCGGCTGCACCCAGCCGCGGAAGTTTTTAATCATGGGGTAATCGTTGGCGCCGATTCGTTTTTCGTTGAGTTTTTTAACCAGTTCCTCGCCGTAGAGCTTGGTAAGCTCGGCGGAGCTGAAGGGATAGGTGGTAACGCCGTGCGAGTTCTTGGCGATGACATTGCCGCCGGGATTGTCTATATTTCCGGTAATGGCCCAGAGCTGGTTGATGGCCTGGGCGACGACACTGCCCGCCGGCATGGCATCTACCGGCTCTCCCCACTGGATGGCCGATGGTTTATTATTGGCATAAAGCCGGGCGGCCTGGATTAACAAATCCTTGGGTACCCAGGTTATCTCCTCGACCTTTTCCGGTGGGTATTCCTGGACGCGCTCCTTAAGCTCATCGAAGCCGTAGCACCACTTCTCGACGAAGTCCTTGTCATACAGGCCTTCGTTGATAATGACGTTGAGCATGCCCAGGGCGATAGCGCCGTCGGTGCCGGGGCGGTTCTGCAGGTGAACTTCGGCGCGACTGCTGAACCAGGTGGAGCGGGGGTCGATAACGATTAATTTAGAGCCCCTCCGCATGCAATCGATAATCCAGTGGCCGAAGAAACCGTCATGGCAGCCGGCCGCCGGGTTCTGTGCCCAGATGATAATGTACTTGGGCGGCTCCCACTCGGGCGAATCATAGCGTTTCTCCAGGAACTGAGAGGCATCGAGGACGCTGTAATTGCCCTGGGTGGCGAACATGGCGCCGAGTCGCGGGGTATAGCAGGCATGACCGGCCAGGCCCACCTGGACCCAGTTAGGGCTGCCGTAGGCATACATCAGGAAGGTAATCGGCCCGCCGATGTCTCTTCCCGTGCCCTGGCAGAAAATGACCGATTCCGCGCCGTGTTTGTCGCGGATATCCTTGAGCCTTGTCTCTATGGTATCGAAAGCTTCGTCCCAGGTGATGCGTTCCCACTTGCCTTCACCCCGCTCCCCAACGCGCTTTAGAGGGTGGGTAACGCGGTCGGGATGATACATATACTGTGGTATAGCCAGTCCTTTTGGGCAGAGTCTGCCTAGGTTAAAGGGGTGGTTTTTATCACCCTCGACTCTGGTGACCTTGCCGTCTTGGACGTAAATCTCACAACCGCAGCCCCCGTGAGAACCACAGCCCGCCGACCACAGAGTAGAAATAACTTTTTTCTCGCTGTTAGCCATACGCCATCTCCTTTCAAAAAACAAAGTACAATAATTGACATTATAAATATTAAGCGTTAAACAATAAGCGTGTCAAATCAAAATATCCGTGGCTGCCTACCTGGATACTTTACGGGGACTACCGTTTTCTGATAAGATAGACAGTGGAAATGTACTATCTTCCGGTAGTTGCTAAAGCATTACTTCACGTACCTTCTTTTTATCCTTCCGTTATTACGTCAGTCAGATAAAAACCATAAAGGAGAGTTATATATGGCTCAGAAAAAGAATGCCGTAATTGTCGGCGGGGGAACCAGTAAATTCGGTGTCAGGCAGGCTTCGTTACTCGATATGATTCAGGAAGCAGCCAGAGCTTGCGCCGATGATATTCCCGCGCTGAAACCGGCGGATATCGATGGACTTATCATAGCCACGACTATGGCGGGCAGGCATTCCTCGGCGCTTAATACTGCCCCCCTGGTTGTGCACAGACTGGGATTAAGGCCGACATCTATCTGCATCAGGGTGGATACCCTCTGTGCCGGCTCCAACTCGGCGGCTATTGTCGCCAAGGGTCTGGTGGAGAGCGGCATTGCCGATGTCGTTCTGGTAACCGGCGCCGAGAAGGTCTACATGCCCCAGAGATGGGAGACCAACTATACCCAACTCGCTGTCAATGACCACGACTGGGACTCCGCCATGGGACTGGGAGTGCCGCCGCCTTTCTTCGCCATGATTGCCAAGATGCACATGAAGAAATACGGTACCACCAAGGAGCAGATGGCGCATGTTTCAGTGGCCAATTATAACTACGGGACGGATAGTCCTAAGGGTCATTTCGGCGGCAGAACGCTGACGATTCAGGAAGCCTTGGAAGCGCGGATTATCGCCGACCCCTTCGGGCTTTACGACTGCTGTCCGCTATCCGACGGCGCTTCCGCGATTGTCATCGCCTCGGAAGAACGTGCCAGGGAAATGACCGACCGCCCACTCGTCTATCTGCGAGGCACCGGTCAGCACGCCACCCATAGTATGTCGGCCGGGTGGCCGGGCGACACACTCGCCGAGTGGCCGCACCTGAAAACAGCTGGTGAGGTAGCTTTCAGGAACGCCAAGCTAACCCCTAAAGATATTGATGTCGCCCAGACCCACGACTGTTTCACGATTTCGGAAATTATCGAGCTCGAAGAGCTTGGTTTTTGTAAGAAAGGAGAGGGCGGTGAATTCGTCGCCTCAGGTGCTATGATGCTTGATGGCGCCATACCGACCAATACCGACGGCGGTCTCCTCGTGTACGGGCATCCCTTCGGGGCCTCCGGCGCACGCCAGGCAATCGAGATATGCAAGCAACTGCAGGGTCGTGCCCTTCATCAGGTCAAGGACGCTAATTTCGGCCTGACCCATAACCTCAGCGGCACATGCTCCCAGCATACCGTCGTAATCTATGGCCGGGAACCGGTTGATTAAGCCGTCCAGCATTTTTAAATAAGGAGAGAGAAATGTCCGAATATGAATCCGCGAATATTATCGGAACACCTGCCCTAGACAATACCTACATTTCCGAAATGGATATGTGGCCGTTCGAGGGTAAGGAGTTAAACCGTATCTACCCGTTTTACGAAAATTTAAGGGAAGGCCGGTTTACCACCACCAAGTGCCAGGACTGCGGTCATGCCACTTATCCGCCGCAGGTTATTTGTCCCAAGTGCTGGTCGGAGAATCTGGAGTGGGTAGACCTACCTAAGAAAGCCAAGGTTGTTACGTTGACGGAAACCCAGGCCGGAGCGCCCATCGGCTTTCCGTCACCGCTGATCATCGCCTGGCTTACCTTCGGCGAGGACACGCCGCTCAAGCACCTTCTCGCGCGTATCGTAAACTGCAAGGAAGGTGAGTTGAAAGAAGGTGACGAAGTCCAGTTCGTCGTTTTCGAAGTCCCGGCGCACCCGTTGGAAATAAAACGCGATACCGTAGCGTGCAAGCGTGTCTTCTACGCTTTCGAACCCGTGAAGAAGTAGAACCCGGATGACCTATCAATACTGCTGAAAAAGGGGGATGGAACCATGAAGAAGATAAAGAACGTTACTGTGCTCGGTGCCGGTGGTATGGGCGCGCAGATAGCTGCCCTTGCCGCTGAAGCCGGTTACGACGTAAAAATACGGGATATCGAGGACAAGTATTTAGAAAACGGACGCCAGACGATTGAAAGCAACTACGACAGGAGAGTCAGTCGCGGGCGTCTCAAGGAAGAAGCCAAGAAAGATTACATGAGCCGGATGACGTTCCTTGTCGATATTAAAGAGGCGGTAAAGGACGCCGATATCATCATCGAGGCCGTCCCCGAGATAATGGACCTGAAAAAGAGCGTCCTTAAAGAGGTTACGGCACTGTGTCCCGATGATTGTGTTTTCGCTACCAATACCTCTTCCCTGAGTATCGCCGAGATGTCCGAGGCAGGCAAGCGACCGGAAATGGTCGTCGGCACGCATTATTTCAATCCCCCCCACCGAATGACGCTGCTGGAAATCGTTCGCGGCGAAAAGACCAGCCATGAGGCTATAGACATCGCCGAGCAGGCAGCCATAGCCATGGGCCGGGCGGTCGTCCATGTAAAAGACGTCCCCGGCTTTGTCGCCAACCGTATTTTTTGCAACATGTCCAACGAGGCCGACTGGGCGGTAGCGCAGGGTGAAGGCAAGAGTGCCTTGGAGGTTGACTCGGCGATTAAATACAAGCTGGGAATGCCGATGGGCATGATGGAGCTCCAGGACGCCCTCGGCGGCGGCTCTATCGATACGCAGTTCCACGTAATGGAATATTTCGGCGAGACGATGGGCAAGAGCTACGGCCCCGCCCCTATACTGACAAAGCTTTTTAAGGAAGGCAACTACGGCAAGAAGACCGGCAAAGGCTATTACGACTGGTCGGACGGACAAACGAATGAAATCCCGATGAACGCGGGTTTCGACTTCGACCCCATCAGGG
>CAYYVO010000006.1:6645-12130 GCA_964475175.1 uncultured Dehalococcoidaceae bacterium
GTTATTACCAAACTTGTCAAGCAGGGAAAGCTGGGCAGAAAGACCGGGGAAGGGTTTTATACTTATGGCCCCGGGGAATATGAGTTCGTCAAGCTTGAGAAAAACAAGGAGACCAAGGTCACCAAATTGATTCTGAATCGGCCCAACCGCGCCAATGCCTTTAACGCCGATTTCATGTCGGAGCTTGATAAGGCGCTTACCGAGCTCGAAAAAGACGCCGATGTTCAATGTGTCGTCATCACCGGCGCCGGGGCTAATTTCTGCGGCGGCGCCGATGTTTCGGCGTTTGCTACCGGCCAGGTGGACGATGCCTTCAACTTCAGCGAGGCCCCCCACGAGGTATTCACCAGAATCGAGACCTATCCCAAGCCGGTAATCGCCGCTATCAATGGCGCGGCTATGGGCGGCGGACTGGAGCTGGCGCTTGCCTGTGATATCAGGATAATGAGCACCAGCGCCCAATTACGCCTCCCCGAGCTTACGTTAGGACTCCTGCCGGGAGCCGGAGCCACACAGCGCCTGGGGCGACTGATAGGCTGGGCACGCGCCAAAGAGATGGTACTCCTGACCGACCCCATCATGGCCGATAAAGCCCTCGACTGGGGCCTGGTGAACTTTACCGCTACCCCGGATAAGTTTGACGCTCTGGTGGATGAGATAGACGTAAAGCTGGCAGGCGGTGCCCCGCTGGCACAGAAGCTGGCCAAGGGGCTGATGTATTACGGCGCCCAGGCCGACCAGCGTACGGCGCTCTATCTTGAGGCGGCTATATCCGGGGATATTGCCCTCACCAAAGACCTCAACGAAGGGCTGACTTCCATGAACTACCGGCGTTCACCTAAATTTTCCGGTAAATAAGGATCATTATAAAAAGCTGACCGCTCATCCTGAGCTTGTCGAAGGGTGAGAACTCATGGTTCGACAGGCTCACCATGAGTAGTAAATAGTATATATGAGAGTCATTGCGAGGAACGCAGTGACGAAGCAATCCGTCCCTTCTGACTAACGGATTACTTCGCTTCGCTCGCAATGACAAAGCGTTAATATATAGGAGTTTTTAGTGGATTTTGCCTTCACCCCTGAAGAAGAGGCTTTCCGCAAGGAGGTAGCGGCATTCCTGGAAAAAGAAGTGCCTCAGGAATACCGCGAGAAGCGGTTGACCTTCTTCGATATGTCCGCCCAGCCCGACTGGATACAGGTCCACCGGGCGATGGCAGAAAAGCTGGGGGCCAAAGGCTGGATATCCATGCACTGGCCGGAGGAATATGGGGGTAAGGGCGTATCACCGTTTTACCGGCTTATACTCCGCGAGGAACTTTCCCGCTACCATTCGCCGGGGTACGATTCCATCGGGGCGGGTATCGTGGCGCCGGCGCTCCTGCTCAAGGGCAGCGACGAACAGAAAAAACGCCACCTGCCCGGTATCGCCTCCGGCAAGGTCATGTGGTGTGAGACCCTCAGCGAACCCGGTCATGGCTCGGACCTGGCCGCCCTTGATGTCTTTGCCAGAGAGGACGGCGATGACTATGTCGTCAACGGGCAGAAGATATGGACTACCAATGGGCACTTTGCCGACTGGAATGCGTTAATTGTCCGCACCGACCGTGAAGTAACCCCCGGCTACCGCGGTCTTACCTTTTTCCTCGTTGATATGCAGACGCCGGGGATAACCGTCAATCCCATCATCAACATGGCGGGGCACCACGAGTTCAACGAGGTCTTCTTCGATGATGTCCATATCCCGAAGGAAAATATCGTCGGCGGCCTCAATCAGGGCTTTTACGTGGTAATGTCCTTGCTCGATTACGAACGTTCCACCGATACCGCTTATGCCATAGCGGATACCCTGCTGTCAGATATAGCCGAATACGCCAGGGAAAACGATTTGCTAACTCCGGTTCTGGAAAACAGGCTGGCGCAGCTAACCGCCGATTGCGAGGTTGCCAGACTTTTCCACTATCGCTTGACCTGGATGCAGAGTCAGGGGCAGGTGCCCAATACAGAGTCGGCTATGAGCAAGATGGTCAGCTTTGAACTACTCCAGCATGTCTCGGAGTTCGGCATGGAGCTGCTGGGACCGTATAGTATGATCGCGGATGGCTCCCCACGAGTACCCATGTTCGGAAGGGTGCCGTCCTGCTACCTGCGCTCCTTCGCCCACAGCCTGGAGCAGGGAACATCGGAGATAGACCGCGACGTAATCGCCCAGCGTGGACTGGGTCTGCCGCGACTGAGATAATACCGCAACAACGGAGGTTGAATTGGATTTCGCTCTCAACGAGCAGCAGGAAATGACGCAAGCGCTGGCCAGGGACTTCCTGAGCAGTGAGTACCCGGAAAAAGTTCTGCGTGCCGTGGCCGCCGATGAAAAAGGAGTCACCCCGGAATTATGGGAGAAGATGGCGGAGACCAACCTGCTGGGACTTTCCATCTCGGAGGAATTCGGCGGGGTAGGAGATTTCCTGGATTTAGTTGTTGTGCTGGAGGAGATGGGACGCGCCTGCTTTATAGGTCCGTTTTTCGCTACCGTTGTCCTGGGGGCTTCGTTGGTTATGGAAGCCGGCAGCAACGAGCAGAAACAACAGCTTCTACCGGAAATTGCCGGGGGTAAAAGAATCGTAACTCTGGCATTGGCTGAGGAGTCCGGTAGATACACGGCAGGGTCGATTCAGACGCAGGCAAAACCCGAAGGCAGCAACTATATAATCAATGGCATCAAGCTTTTTGTGCCGGATGCCCAGGTTGCCGATTACGTTATCTGTGCCGCCCGGACCAAAGAAACAAATAATCCGCAGGATGGCATCACTCTGTTTCTGATTGATGCTAATATACTCGGGATGGACTCCAGGCCGCTCAAGACGGTATCCGGCGATAAACAATGCGAGGTAACTTTCGATAACGCTAGAGTGTCCGGGGATGATATCCTCGGCGAGATTAACAAAGGCTGGCAGTATATCGAGAAAGTGCTCCTGAAAGCCAGCGTAGCCCGGTGCGCCGAGATGGTCGGGATGGCACAGCAGTCCCTTGATATATCTCTGGAATATGCCAAGGAGAGGATGGCTTTCGGACATCCTATAGGGGCCTTCCAGAGCATACAGCACCGCTGCGCCGATATGCTCATCGACGTTGACGGCTCCAGGTTTGCCACCTATCAGGCCGCCTGGCGCATTAATGAGGGGATGCCCGCGGAAAGAGAAGCAGCGATAGCCAAGGCCTGGACAAGTCAGGCCTGCCGGAGAGTCGTGCACTCAGCCCATCAAGTCCACGGGGCTATCGGCTTTACGGAGGACCATATCCTACATTACTACACCAAGAAAGTCCGGGCCGGCGAGTTCAGCTTCGGGGATGTTGATTATCATCTGCAAAAGCTGGTTTCTGAACACGAATAACGCATCGCCGTACCTATAAAGTTATCTTTTCTCGCGTCTCATATCTTCCCGTGTTATTTTTTTCTTACCCCCATTTCTATCTTTGTATTCTCACACAGCTACGTGTTAATATTATGAGCAATGGAAGAACATAAGCACACGGTAATATTTCAGCCTTCGGGCGTGCGCGGTAAGATTGAAGACAGTTCAACCATTCTGGAAGCTTCCCAAAAATTAGGTGCCGGAATAGAAAGTGTCTGCGGTGGCAAAGGTGTCTGCGGTAAGTGCAAGATAAAAATCGAGGAAGGCCGATTCCCCAAGTACGGTATAAAATCGTCGATTCGCTCGGTCGAATCTATCGGCGAGTCCAATGGTAAGTTCCTGACCAGCCAGCAGATGCGTAACGGGTATCATCTGGCCTGCCAGACCCGCATCCATGGTGATGTTGTAATCTTTGTCCCCGAAGAAACCCGCAAGGGCAAGCAGGTTGTTCGTAAAGAGGCTACCGCCAGAAAGATAAAACTCAAGCCGGCGGTAAAGAAATACTATGTTGAGCTAACGCGTGCCACCCTGCACGATACCGTGGCGGACTTGGAACGCATTCAGGCGGAACTCGAGAAAAAATTCAAGCTGCGTGACCTCACTATGGACTATACCGTCCTGCTGAACCTTCAGGATATTGTGCGGCAGGGCGACTGGAAGGTAACGGTTACCGTCTGGAAGCAGAAAGAGATAATCGATGTCGAGCCGGGAGAGGTGGCAAAGGGTTACGGGCTGGCTGTGGATATTGGCACGACCACGGTAGCCGGTTATCTCTGTGACATGAAAACCGGAGAGGTGATGGCCACCGGCGCCATGATGAACCCGCAGGTGGCTTATGGCGAAGATGTAATGTCCCGCATCAGCTACGCTGTAAAAGGTAAGAATGGTTTGAAGCAGATGAACGGGGTTATCATTAGGGCGATTAATCAGATTGCCAGGCAGGCAGCATCGAAAGCCGGTGTAAAACGTACGGATATTGTCGACATGGCTGTCGTCGGCAACACGTGTATGCATCACATCTTCCTCGATATTGACCCCCGCTACCTCGGAAGGACGCCGTTCGCTCCGGGACTGCACCACTCGGTTGATGTCAAGGCCCGTGACCTCGGGCTCAAAACGGCGACGGGCGCTTATGTCCATGTCCTGCCGATTGAGGCCGGCTTCGTCGGTGCGGATAACGTTGGTGTGCTCATCGCCGAAGAGCCCTATAACCAGGACGAAATGGTGCTGATTATCGATATCGGTACCAACGGAGAGCTGATTCTGGGAAATCGCAAGAAACTTCTCTCTTCTTCTTGCGCCACCGGCCCGGCTTTCGAGGGGGCGGAGATTAGGCACGGTATGAGGGCAGCCCCGGGCGCTATCGAAAAAGTGAAGATAGACCCGGATACGAAAGACGTGCAGTTCAAAGTTATTGGTAATGAGCGCTGGAATACCGATACCAAAAACATCGGCGCCAGGGGTATCTGCGGCTCGGGGATATTCGATGTTGCTGCTCAGATGTTCCTCGCCGGTATTATCGATAAAGGCGGTCGGTTTAATAAAGAACTAAATTCGGACCGTCTGCGTCTGGACGGCGGCGAGCCGGAGTTCGTCCTTGCCCGCGCGGAAGAAACCGCCATTGGCCAGGATATCGTCATATGCCAGAAAGATATCCGGGCTATACAGCTTGCCAAAGGCGCCATGTACTCCGGCACTAAGATAATGATGAACAAGCTGGGCATCGACAAAATCGACCGCGTGGTTCTGGCCGGAGCCTTCGGGAGCTATATAGATAAGGAATCAGCAGCGGTTATTGGGCTTTTCCCCGACTGCGACCCCGAGCGAGTCCAGGCGGTGGGCAACGCTGCCGGCGACGGAGCGCGCATGGCGCTCCTTAATACCGATAAAAGGAAAGAGGCAGACATCAGGGCCAGGGAGGTGGAGTATGTGGAATTAACGGTTGAGCCGGATTTCAATAACGCCTTTACCAAAGCCCTCATTTTCCCTCATGCCGAAGACAAATTTCCTCACCTTGAAGACATCCTTCCGAAAAGTGAATAATAACGTGTAATAAATCACAAAGGAGGAAAAAA
>CAYYVO010000006.1:12140-16030 GCA_964475175.1 uncultured Dehalococcoidaceae bacterium
AGACCTTTCTATCTACAGTAAACTAAATTGTAAAAAACAGCCTGTAGGCGTCAAGTTCCTGCCTACCAGGCCGGAAGGAATTGAGCAGCTGGATAAGGCCATATCTTTCTGTGAAATGGTCAAGGAAGCACAGGAGAGGCAAACCACGTTTTACTTCGCCAAAGAGAACGAGACCTGCTTTGGAAAGGCACTGCTGGGAATGGAGGATTTACCCGTGTTCGCCGAAGCCGGACAAATAGGGGTTAGACTCGAAATCTTTCAGGATGCGCGGGCTAACAGTGATCTCTATCAGCATCTTTATGTACTACCAAGGGGTATTGTTAACTATGTCGCTTTCTCGACACTGGATAAACTGGCGTTCGAGCCGGACCTCTTAATTATTTTAGCCAATACCAGTCAGGCAGAAATCGTGCTGAGGGCGATGAGCTATTCTACCGGTGAACTGCGGGAGTCCAGGTCAACTGGCGTGTTAGGATGCGCCTGGCTTTATAACTATCCATACCGGAGTGGCAAGGTGAATTTTACGGTTACCGGGCTGGCCTTTGGTATGAAATCAAAACAAGTGTACGAAGAAGGGCAGATACTGATATCTATCCCTTATAACTGGATACCGACCATTACACAAAACCTGCAGGAAATGAAATGGGTTCTTCCGTCTTATACAGAGGGCCGGGAGAAGTTCCTGATAAGGGAGAAAACTAATATAGATGAGTTAGCCCGGCAGATGGAGAATCCTTAGACCGAAAGGAATGAACGAAAAATGATGGCTGTAATAGTCAAATTTGAGCTCAAGGACGAGGTCAGAAAAGTGCTGGCCGACGTCGATGTAGCCCGTGAGCATATTCAAAAGGTGGTGGAAGGCTGCCGCAAGATTCCCGGGCTCAAGGAAAAGTATTTCATCATGGACCCCAAGACAGCCGCCCAGGGCGCCATGCTGCTCTGGGAAAAGCAGGAAGACTTCGAGGCTTACTTAAAATCACCGGAATACAAGGAAACCGTCCTGGACATCTGCGAAAGCGAGCCAAGAATCGAGGTCTATGTGCATACCGCCAATCTCACCGATGGTGTGCTTATTTAGCATCAGGTAGCGTTAAGCCCAGTTCTTCAGGTCGTAATATCCTCTTGCAACGCGATAGCGGGAAATTTGTTGTCCACCGAGCCACAGCTGTGTTATCTTGGCATCCCTCAGGCACTTCTCATAAGGAAAATCTTCAGAAATAGCCATTGAGCCGAGTAACTCGGCGCCTTTGTTCACTATCTCTACCGCCTTATCGCCGGCATAGACCCTCGTGGCGGTTGATTTGGATATAAACTCGGGTGACCACGGCGGACCGTATACATCGAGGTGGTCAAGCATGTAGCTCAGATTATAGATGCTCGCCCTCATCATGTTTATGCCGATAGCCATGTCCGCCAGTATGCCCGCCACGATACTGTGTTGTCTAACCGGCTTGAATCCACCCATGCGCGTCCCGGTATATTCGAGCACAATATCGAAAGCGCGTTCGGCAATCCCCAGTGCCATAGTCGCCGAATGCCAGCCGGTTCCCGCGGAAATAAAGTGGTAAAAGTTAGCGTCCATACCAGGACCGGCAACCCGGTATTCCTTGGGTACACGTACATTGTCATAATTTACGGAACTGTTTACGGATGTTTTAAACAGCATCTTCTTTTCCGGCATCCCGAATGTCAGGCCCGGGGTATCCTTTGGAACATAAATCAGAGCGACGCCGTCGTCACCGGCATTGGGGTCGGTGGTACAGATAGTCAGATAGCATTCCGCTATCCCGCCGTGTGTCGGCCAGGCCTTACTGCCATTTATAACATACTCATCGCCTTCAAGAGTGGCGGTAGTCTTGATTCCGGTGCCCGCTAATAGAGGGTTCTCCGAATCGGCTCCTCCGGCTTCGTCGGTCATGGAGAGGCAGGCGTAGGCTAACTTGCCACTGCAAAAAGACGGTATAAACCTGTCCATTACGGTCTTGTTCCCGGCCACCACGGCCGGTTTTAGTATAATACCCCAGTTGATACCTGCCGAAAGGCTTATGCCGCCGTCGCCTTTGGCTAACTCCTCGCAGATAATCCCCAGGGAATTCATCGAGCCATCGCCGCCGCCGTATTCAGTGGGGTATCCGGCAGATTGAATCCCCAGATCGACGAGCTTCTGATGGACTTTTTCCACAAGCTTGTAGTCCGCTTCCAGTTTCTTGGTATTGGGGATTATTTCCTTCCGGGTAAAATCGCTTACAGTATCCCGAATTTGACGGTCTTCATCGGACAATAGACCCTCTAAATTCATGACGACTCCTTCCCATACGATTTATATACCTGTGATATTACGTATAATGGCAGATAAAAAGGTCAAGACTTAGAAGCAAATTTATCAATATTTAATTAATATACTTCCTCGCCCATCAGGGTCTGGAAGCCGGGGTCTACCATGGTGCTCCACTTGGCGGCAAAGTCCTGGAATTCCTTCGACGGGGCGGCTTCTTTATTGAAAAGTTCCGGGTCTTCTATATGCATTATGCCCACATATTTATAAGGAATCTCGCCTTTCATCGAAGCTGTTATTTTAACCAGCTCGAACTTTTTAGCTCCCGGCAGGCCGTCGAGTAGCGGGCCTTTTTCGTTATCGACATATTCCTTGTATTGCTCATCGGTAACGTGCGGCGCCAGGTTATAGAGTATAATCTGCTTGGCCATTTCAAACACTCCTTACGATATATTTATCCCTCAGGTCTTTTTTACCCTAACAGAGATTAGCCGATTGCTTTCTGTTTGTCAATTGAAAACCATAATGATTATGTGACGATAGTCATTTTACCCGCCCGTAGCTAACGTGTTAGACTGTTATATAGACGCATGAGTTACATCGTTACCGAAGAGAGCCTTGACAGTCTGAAGTCCTACTGGACCGACCCCGGGCGTAACCTTCACTGGCCTTCCGTTTTCGTTATGCCTGACTGGCTTAAGGTCTGGTGGCAGGTTTTCGAGCCTGACGCTGAACAGTTCGTACGCGCAGTCCGGCAGGACGATAGAATTATCGGTATTGCTCCTATGATGATACAGGGAAATACCGCCATGTTTATCGGAAATACCGATGTCTGTGATTACCTCGACTTTATTACAGCGCCGGGGATGGAAGAAGAGTTTCTCAGCGCGCTGCTGGATGACTTGAAGAAGAACGGCGTAGAGCAGCTTGATTTGAAGCACGTCAGGTCTGATTCTACGGTATTGACCTGCCTCGTGCCGCTTGCCCGGAAGCTTGGATATAGTCTTACCTTTGTTCAGGAAGACATTTCGGTGGAGATGGACTTGCCTCCATCCTGGGAAGAGTACCTGGAAGTATTGACCTCCAAGCAAAGACACGAGGTCAGGCGAAAACTCAGGAGGCTTTCCGAGGCCGGCGAGATGAACTATCGCTTTGTCAGCGAAAGTAAAGAAATCCCCGGAAACATGGATGCCTTTTTCAAGATGTTCGTGGAAAGCCGTCAGGACAAGGCGGAATTCCTCACGGAGCAAATGGAGGCGTTCTTCCGGCGGCTGGCGGAGGTCATGACCGAAATCGGATTATTGCGTCTGGGCGTCCTGGAGCTGGATGGCAAAACGGTGGCCGAAATAATGTGTTTTGATTATAATGACTGTATCTACCTTTATAACAGCGGCTATGACCCGGAGTATACCGGCTTGAGTGCCGGGCTGCTTAGCAAAGTCCTGGCGATTCAGGATAGCATAGCGCAGGGGAAAAAGAGGTTCGATTTTCTTAAAGGCGCCGAAGTCTATAAACAACACTTGGGCGGCAAAGAGGTGCCTTTATTTCGCTGCCGGATAACGATAAAATAGATAGTCATGATGGAAACAGGCCCATGATACAGAATAAATAGAAA
>CAYYVO010000007.1:0-2426 GCA_964475175.1 uncultured Dehalococcoidaceae bacterium
AACATATATCTAGAAATATATGTAAGGCAGTAATAATTGGAATCGGATATACTGATTTTAAGAGTGTCAGCCAACTCAAGAGAATGAGTAGACAAATACTAGTAACAGAATGTAATCCCTTCGCGACTATATCTACTTCAAACGCTAGAAAAATTGACGAGTTTTTTATTATAAGGAATTACTTAGCTCATTATAGTTATGCATCTAAAAGATCTTTGTTTAATGTGCTTAAGAATACATATAGAATGGAGAGATTTGTGGAACCAGGAGTGTTTTTACTCGCGATTGATAGAAAAGATAACATGCCTAGAATGGGAGTTTATATCAATAACTTTAAAACTGCAGCTAATAATATGGCGGAGTTTCTCAATATCACTTTTGATTAAGTTGAAATTACGTTTTGGGATTTTACTAGTATTATTCAGTTCTTCGAGTCCTGCATTCCCTTTTGCCTCCCCACCCCTAAAAGTCTTATAATCCCGGTAGCTATCAAAGGAGGGTACCCGCATGACTTCACGCAATCCGGAGTATTTCATGGTTCTGTTTGCATTTGGTGGCTAGCCTCCTCATAATGCCAGTATGCCTAAGTATAAAAGGAAGGGCTATATCAAAAAGCCTCAGAACTTTTGGGAATTCATCGAATGTATGATGATAATAGGCGATGCCGTAACTTTTATAGGTTTGATATTTGGATTGATGGCTAGGCTCGTCCCGTCTGCTCTGCAATATGCAGGTTTCATGTCTTTCTTTTCTGACACTTTGATTATCTGGTTATCTGTATTCACTTTTTTGATTGTAGTTACAGTCATTGACGTCATTTTTAGATAATTTTATAGTAGGTATTATATTAGGCAATAATTTGTTTAATAGAATAAGAATTGGTAATACAAAAAACCAAGTAATTCTAAAAGCGATATTTAACCCTATAATACTGATGATTAATACGCATATAATAATAATAGACACCCACAAAATATCCATGATTTAACCCCTTATAAACCTTGACCTCTTATAAGTAGAAACTCCTAGCAACCAAATGCACATAGTACCTATTTCATACACCTTTGACACGGCACTATTTTCGGGATAAAATTATACTGATTCCGAGCGGGAGTAACTCAGTTGGCAGAGTCCCTGCCTTCCAAGCAGGTTGTCGCGGGTTCGAGTCCCGTCTCCCGCTCTTTAGCTTCAAAATCCGCCTGACGCGGTGGGTTTTTTCTTTAGAGACAACCTGCATGAGCCAGGGAAATAGCTATAAGGTGAAGCTGGTCTAAACGACCTGCACCGGGCGGGCTCCCCAAAACGTAATGGTGCAGAAAGATGGAAGCTGGCTTCGGCGATACTGGATCCCTGACTGATCAGAATCTCAGCTTCCCTGAGTTTGTTGATGATCTGCTCCGGAGTGTACCTTTTTCTGACCATCTATCCCACTTTTTACTGGTTTCGTTTTCGGGTGGCAGGTCAGGAATAAAACCGCCGATAACTGTGATTTAGGTTATTGACAAGCATCAAAGGTGGGAATAGACTATATCTGCTTCAATCCGGAATAATAACATGAAAAAGACAAGCTACCTAAAAAGACGAACCAAGATAGTATGCACGCTGGGTCCGGCTACTAATACAGCCTCAATCATCGAGAGGCTTATCCGGGGTGGTATGAATGTTGCCAGGCTCAACCTGGCACATAGTACGCAGGCAGCCCACTCTCAATATATCCAGACGGTCAGGAAAGTAAGCCAGCGCTTGAATACGCCGGTTGCTATCCTGGTTGACCTGCCGGGGGCGAAGTACCGAATCGGCAGGTTAAAAGGCGGGCAGATTACCTTGAGAAAAGGCTCCCGGGTCACGCTGACTTCCAGCGATATTGAAGGAGATGAAGCTCTGCTCCCGGTCAGTCTGCCTTATCTCTCTCGGGACGTAAAGAAGGGTAGCACAATCTTGCTGGACGATGGAGCGATGAAGCTGAGAGTCCTTGATAAAAATGGCAGTGAGGTAGTATGTCGAGTAATACAAGGCGGCGTACTTATTGAGAAGCGTGGTCTCGTGGTACCGGGTATGCGGGCTTCAGGCCAATTTATCACCGATGCCCTTCGTGAGCATATCCTCTTTGCCATATCACAAAAATCGGACTATCTTGCTATTTCCTTTATCACCAGTGCCGAAGATGTAACCGCGGTGAAAACACTCTTGCGTGAGCAAAATACCGATATCCCCGTAATAGCCAAGATAGAGCGCGTGCAGGCCGTAAGGAATTTCGATAGTATCCTATCGTTCAGCGAAGCCATCATGGTAGCCCGCGGTGACCTTGGCGTGGACATTCCGTTGGAAAAGGTGCCTCTCATACAGAAAGAAATTATCCAGAAATGCAACCGTGCCGGCAAACCGGTTATCACCGCCACGCAAATGCTCGAATCTATGGTCAAAGC
>CAYYVO010000007.1:2436-5235 GCA_964475175.1 uncultured Dehalococcoidaceae bacterium
GGGAACCCACGATCATTCCAGCAGCCCCAGCCATTGCCAATGCCATCTTCGATGGCACCGATGCCATCATGCTCTCGGCAGAGACTTCTATAGGGAAATACCCCGTTCTGACCGTAAAAATGATGGATAGAATCGCCCGTGAAACCGAGAAGAAACTCCCCTATGAGCGTTTGATTGCAGAACGGGGTACGTGGATCGAGCGGGAGACGGACGAACTTATCAGCTACAGCGCCTGTCACATAGCACATCGCCTTAAGGCCGCGGCGATTGTCGCCTTCACCCAGTCGGGCAGCACGGCGGGCCGGGTTTCCAAGTACCGCCCGAAGGTGCCTATCCTGGCGATAACGCCCGATGCGGTCATTTCAGGAAGACTGCTCCTGCACTGGGGTGTCTACCCGTTCCAGGTAGCTAAAGTATCCGTTGTAGATGAGCTTTTTGCCAGCGCGGTAAAGCTCGCGCGGGGCACGGGGGCGGCGAAGTCAAACGATTTAATAGTAATCACCGGAGGAGTTCCCGTCGGCGTCGCCGGTTCTACGAATCTGCTAAAGGTGGAAAAGATAGTATAAACATGGGATAAGATAATAACCATCTTTTAAATATTGTTGGCAAAAACAGTAAAAGGAGGTGGTATGAACGATTCGATTCTTTACGAAATTGTGGAAACAAAGTACGAACCTAAGGAAAGAAACACGCTTGATTTCAAGGGAACACTCGAAGAAGCCAGGGAAAAAGCCCTGGAGAAAGCCAGGGAAAATATCGGGGTCCGGTATGCCGTATTTCGCGAAGGTGGTAATGTGGCGGAATTCCAGGCCTATTACCGGACAACGGTAAAGTGCCCCAAATGCGGCGAAATTATACCTATAGAATAGAGTGAAAGTACCAACCACTTTGATGTAAACATATGATATATATTCGAGCATACGGATAAAGGGGGTGTAAAAATGGTTACATCTAAAAGACGCCCGGTAGAGCCGGATAGACCTGCACAACGTCCGGAGATAATGACCAAGCCGTTACCCCAAATCCTCAACGAAATGGAAGCTTCCATCAGGGCGGCAGTAGAGGCCGCCGGTAGAGCTGAAGAGGCAGCCAAGGCAGCCGGCAAAGCCTCCGAAACTGCCACCAAGGCATCCGGCGAAGCCGCCAAGAGGGCTGAAGAGGCCCGGGAGGCGGGGGCTAAGGCTGCCAATGAAGCTAAAGAAATTACCCAAAAGGCTGCCAGCGAAGCGGTTATGAAAGCCGAGCAGGCGAGCGCTAAAGCGGCTGAAGCGGCGGAATCAGCTACTCAAGCATCCAGAGAAGCCGCCCAGCAAGCTACCGCTGAGGCTGATGAAGCCGTGAACCTGGCAAAAGAAGCTGCAACCGGTGCTATGAAATCGGCCGAGGAGGCAGCGCGAAGAGCCGAAGAGGCAGTGATAAAAGCCGAGGCAACCGCTCTTGAGGCCAAACAAGCTGCCGAAGAAGCTTCCCGGAAAGCCGGCGAAGTAGACCTTGCCGCCAGGGAAGCCGCAGCCACGGCAACAAAAGCCGCTGAAGAAGCTACCCACAAAGCGGAGGAAACCGATAGAGGTGCTAAGGATGCCGCCGAGGCATATAAAAAAGCATCTGAATCTGCGGTTGTGGAAACTATGCGCGCTGTCGACGCTGCCAGAAAGGCTACCGAAGAAACAAGAAAGCTGGCGGAAGAAGCGGTGAAGCGCGCCGAAGAAGCATCAAATCGGGCGAAGGAAACAGAACTGGCGGTGAAAGAGGCAGCTATAAAAGCAGCTAAAGAAGGAGCAGAATCCGCCGTAAGCAAGTCTGTAGAAGTCGCTCAAGCAGCCAAGAAAGCCGCCGATACTGCTGTCAGGGCCGCCGAAGATGCTAGCCTCAAGGCGGACCAGGCTATGTCAAAGGACATGGTTAAGAAAGTTGTATCTTCATGGGAATTCTTAATCTTCGTCATACTGATACTGGTTTGTTCGATATTCAGTGCTATTGCTATTAGTGTGGGTATCAGTGGGTTCGGAAGCTAAACCGGTAAACGAATAATATAGATAATATTAAATATATTTACCGATGGTCGATATAGTGTTACTCAATAAAGTAGAGTATAATTTTAGCAAAGAAGCAAAGGATAGCAGGGAGTGTAAAAATAGCGAATTCACGATTACCGGAGCGTATTGGTAGGCTCAACGAACTTGCCGGCAACCTGTGGTGGAGCTGGAATCCTAAGGGACGGATCGTATTTAGAACGCTGGATTATCCTCTGTGGCGTCTCAGCGGCCACAATCCGGTTAGAATGCTCTATGATATTAATCCGGATATTCTGGAAGCCGCTTCAAAAGATAGTGCGTTTCTCTCGTTATATGATGAAGCTATTTCATCTTTAGATAATGAACTGAAAAATGGTGAATCGTGGTACGCATCCAAACATGCCGGGTCTATACCGGGCCCAGTAGCTTACTTTTCAATGGAGTTCGCCATCCACAATTCCCTGCCCATCTATGCCGGCGGCCTGGGTGTCCTTGCCGGTGACCTGTGTAAAGAAGCCAGCGACATGGGACTGCCGATGGTCGCGGTAGGCTTTATGTACCCGCAGGGTTATTTCCGGCAGCATATTTCGGCAGAAGGCTGGCAGGAAGAAGAATATCAGCAACTCGACTTCAGCAAAGCGCCGGTAACCCCGTTGCTCTCCAGTGACGGGCAGAAATGCCTGGTGGAAGTTCAGCTTAAAGACCAGACGCTGCACATCGGGGCATGGCTGGTGCGTTTAGGGCGGGTGAATCTCTATCTCCTCGATACAGATATTGAAGAAAA
>CAYYVO010000007.1:5245-15904 GCA_964475175.1 uncultured Dehalococcoidaceae bacterium
ATTGTCCAGCCGCCTTTACACCGCTGACCGGGAACAACGGCTCCAGCAGGAAATTCTGCTGGGTATCGGGGGAGTGCGCCTCCTGCGTAAACAGGGCATTACTCCATCAGTCTGGCACGCCAATGAAGGTCATACCGCTTTCATGATGCTGGAACGCATCAGGGAGGAAGTAGAGAAAGGGGCTGACTTCGATAAGGCGTCGGAAAGCGTGAGAGATTCTACCGTCTTCACAACTCATACCCCCGTCCCCGCCGGTCACGATGTTTTCACTAAATCGCTGATAGAGCAGTATTTTAATGAATACTGGCCGTTACTGAGGATAGACCGGGAAGCATTCTTGGACATGGGACGCCAGACGGGCAGCGGAGACAGCACGTTTAATATGACCATACTCTCATTAAAAACCTCCAGCCGCCGCAATGCCGTCAGCGAACTTCATGGTAAAGTTGCCCGCCGGATGTGGTGCCGGCTCTGGGAGGACTGTACCGAGGATACTGCGCCTATTATCCACGTGACCAATGGTATCCATGTGCCCACCTGGATTGCCCTGGAAATCTCAAGGCTATACGAAAAATATCTAGGTGGGGACTGGCTGGAAAGACATGACGATCCCGATTTATGGGAGCGTATCATCGATATTCCGGATGAAGAACTGTGGAGAACACATACTATGTTAAAAAGGAAATTGTTCCATATCATAATGGAACGAGCGCAAAGCCGGTGGGCAAAACGCGACGTATCTCCACAACAGATACTGGCTATGGGCTCCCTCCTCGACCATGATGCCCTTACTATAGGTTTCATCCGGCGGTTTGCCGAGTACAAGCGTCCGTCTCTACTGTTCCAGGACATCGAAAGAATAAAACACATCGTAAACGACGACCTTCGCCCGGTCCAGATAGTCTTTGCCGGGAAATCTCACCCGGCCGATACGGCATCGAAATCACTCCTGCAAAGGGTACACACCATCGCCCGGGACCGGGGATTTCAGGGGCGTATAGCCTTCCTGGAAGATTATGATATGCGTCTTGCCAGATACCTGGCGCAGGGAGTGGATGTCTGGTTGAATACGCCCCGCCGCCTGCAGGAAGCCTCCGGGACCAGCGGCATGAAAGCAGCATTGAACGGCGTACTCCATCTCAGCGTAACTGACGGCTGGTGGCATGAGGGATATAACGGACATAACGGCTGGGCTATCGGTGACGATACCGTCAAGGCCAGTATTGAGGAAGAAGATAAACTGGATTCAGCCGCCCTTTATAGTCTCCTCGAGGGAAAAATAATCCCCCTTTACTATAACCGGGATAGAGGCGGTATACCTCGCGAATGGGTTGCTATGATGAAAGAATCGATACGCTCCATCGTTCCTGCGTTTTCGGCACGCAGGATGTTGAAAGATTATTGTGAGCAGATGTACTTTCCTGCTGCCAAACCTCGAGGCCCCTCAAGATAACTGACAAAGGCTGGGATAACGGGCGGAACACTCCCGATTTCTATAAATTTGCACAACGAGTTATAATCAGCTATCAAGGAAACCGGAGTCAAAGCGGATGGAATCAAACGAAAGATATCAACGTATCGTCATCGAGGGCGTCAGCCCGGAGGTTGACGGCGGCCGCTATCCCGCCAAGGGAGTAATCGGAGATACGGTTTATATCGAAGCTGATATATATGCTGATGGACATGATACACTCTCGGCGCGTCTTCTTTACCGGCGTGAAGCTGATACAGACTGGACGGAGACGCCGATGCGCCTCCTCGTCAACGACCGCTGGCGCGGTTCGTTTATGCCTTTGGAGACAGGGCGTTACCTCTATACCATCCTCGCCTGGGTAGACCGTTTTCAGACATGGCGCCAGGACCTGAAAAAAAGAATAACCGCCAAGCAGGAAGACCTCGCACTCAACTTGATTATAGGTACGCGGCTCATTTCCGAGGTAGAAAAACGCGCCTCAGGAATAGATGAGCAGAAGCTATCCGAATGGCTCGACACGTTAAATTCGGAACAGGTCGACCAGAAAGGGAAAGTAAAACTCTCCATGAGCGATAAGGTAAGCCGGCTCATGGATAAATACGCCGACCGGCCGAGCGCCGTCACTTACCCGAAGGAACTGGCTGTTGCTGTGGAACGGAAGGAGGCAGGATTCAGCGCCTGGTACGAAATGTTTCCTCGCTCGGCATCCGGGGAGCCGGGGCGGCACGGTACTTTCAAGGACTGTGAAGCCCGCCTGCCCTACATCGCCGGTATGGGCTTCGATGTCCTCTATTTTCCCCCCATCCACCCCATAGGCAAGACCAGTCGCAAGGGAAAGAACAATGCCGTTACCGCCGGGCCGGATGACCCCGGAACACCCTGGGCTATCGGAGTCGCAGGGGGGGGGCATAAGGCTATCAATCCGCAACTGGGTACACTGGAAGATTTCAAACACCTCATGGCGAAAGCCAGAGAATACGATATAGAGATTGCCCTGGATATGGCCTTCCAGTGCTCGCCGGACCACCCGTACGTTAAAGAGCACCCCGAGTGGTTCCTCCGACGCCCCGACGGTACCGTGCAGTATGCGGAAAACCCGCCCAAGAAGTACCAGGATATCTACCCTCTTAACTTCGACACGGATGACTGGCGACAGTTGTGGGGAGAGCTTAAGAGCATCGTGGTTTACTGGGCGGAGCAGGGTGTGCGTATTTTCCGCGTGGACAACCCGCATACCAAGCCCTTTCAGTTCTGGGAGTGGCTCATCGGCGAAGTAAAAAAGGACTACCCGGATGCTATTTTTCTTTCCGAGGCATTCACCCGCCCTAAGAAAATGTACCGGCTCGCCAAATTGGGATTTACCCAGTCATACACCTACTTTACCTGGAACAATACGAAGCAGGAGCTTACCGAATATCTCACCGAGCTAACCCGGACTAATGTTAAAGACTTCTTCCGCCCCAACTTCTGGCCGAACACCCCGGATATACTTCACAAATATCTGCAAACCGGGGGGCGACCGGCCTTCATGGCGCGCCTGGTGCTGGCGGCCACATTTAGCTCTAACTACGGCATTTACGGACCTGCCTTCGAGCTTGTAGAGCACACACCCCGGGAAAAGGACAGCGAGGAATACTTGAACTCGGAGAAGTACGAAATCAAACACTGGGACATCGACCGTAAGGACAGTCTCAAGGACTTCATCACCCGTATTAACCGTATCCGCCGGGAAAATCCCGCCCTCCAGAGCAATACGAACCTGTGGTTCAATGCCACGGATAACGATAACCTGATATGCTACAGCAAGCATACGGAAGACCTTTCCAGCATTATTCTGGTCGTAGTCAACCTCGACCCTCACCGCACCGTTTCGGGATGGGTTAACGTCCCTTTAGAGGCTTGGGGACTTGACTCTGCTCAGCCCTGCCGGGCGTTCGACCTCCTGAATGACACCAGCCATACCTGGCAAAAAGAATGGAACCAGATTGAGCTGAATCCTGATATCTGCCCGGCCTGTATTTTTCGCATATCGGGCAGTATCAGGAAATCCCGGAGGGATAAAGGACTTTGACTATTCCCGCCAAACGTAACAAAATAATCATATGAAGGATGAAACGTTAGTGACTCAAAGGGTAATTCTAATAGTGGACACCAACCGGAGCAACGCGGAAACGCTGGCGCAGGAATTGGTACAGGAAGGCTACGAGACAATCGTTGCCGCCAGCCCGGAGGAAATGGAGCAGCTTCTACAGGGCGAGAAAAAGCCTGCGCTGGCCGTGATTGACCTTTCCGGATTTCAAGAAGATATCTGGGGAGGCTGTGACCGGATGCACGAATTAAAGATACCTTATATTCTTATTGCCCCCCAGCGTAGCCCGTCCGTCCAGCGTGACAGCATACAGCACGGCGCCTGCGGCCTGCTGGTACAGCCGGTTGCTACCAGAGAGCTGATTGAGTATATACACACGGCACTCGGGGATTGATATGGCACGGAGAAGTAAAGGATTATTCCGGTTCGATGACGATCCCCAATGGTATAAGGATGCCGTGATTTACGAGCTACATGTCCGTGCCTTTGCCGATAGCGATGCCGACGGTGTTGGTGATTTCACGGGACTTATAGATAAACTCGACTATCTTGAAGACCTCGGCGTTACCACCGTCTGGCTTTTGCCATTTTACCCCTCCCCACTCCGTGATGATGGCTATGACATCTCCGATTACTACAATGTGCTTCCCGTCTACGGCACCATGGCAAACTTCAAGACTTTCGTCGACGAAGCGCACCGCCACCGCATCCGCGTCATCACCGAGCTGGTGATAAATCATACCTCGGACCAGCATCCGTGGTTCCAGCGGGCGCGTAAATCTCCCAAGGGCAGCCCTTACCGTGATTTCTATGTCTGGAGTGAAAACGCAGATAAATATAAGGATACCCGTATTATTTTCAAGGACTATGAAACTTCAAACTGGACGTGGGACCCGGTGGTAAAGGAGTATTACTGGCACCGCTTCTATCACCACCAGCCGGACCTCAACTATGATAATCCAGCCACGAGGAAGGCTATCATCAGGGTGATGGACTTCTGGCTGAAGATGGGTGTCGATGGACTCCGCGCCGACGCCGTTCCCTATCTCATTGAACGTGAAGGAACCAACTGTGAGAACTTGCCGGAGACCCATGTCTTTTTAAAAGAACTGCGTACCCATATCGATAAGAAGTTCAGGAGCCGTATGCTCCTCGCCGAGGCCAACCAGTGGCCCGAGGACGCCGCCGCCTATTTCGGTGACGGTGATGAGTTCCATATGGCTTTTCATTTCCCCATCATGCCCCGTCTCTTCATGGCCCTCCGCATGGAAGACCGTTTCCCGATAATCGATATCCTCCAGCAGACACCGCCGGTTCCGGACGCATGCCAGTGGGCGTTGTTCCTGCGAAACCACGACGAACTGACTCTGGAGCTGGTCACCGATGAGGAGCGGGACTATATGTACCGCGTTTACGCCGCCGATCCCACCGCCCGCATCAACCTGGGTATCCGCCGCCGCCTAGCGCCACTGCTCGGAAACGACCGTAAAAAGATAGAATTGATGAACAGCCTCCTCTTTTCGCTGCCGGGGACACCGGTAATCTATTACGGGGATGAAATCGGCATGGGCGATAACTTTTATCTCGGCGACCGTAACGGCGTGCGTACCCCGATGCAGTGGAGTCCGGAAAGGAACGCCGGGTTCTCCCGCGCCAATCCCCAGCGTCTCTATCTGCCCCCGATTATCGACCCCGAGTATCACTATGAAGCGATAAACGTGGAAAACCAGATAAATAATACGGACTCCCTGCTCTGGTGGATGAAGCGGCTTATCGCCCTGCGTAAGCGTTACAGGGCCTTCGGGCGCGGCAGCATAGATTTCCTCCGGCCCGAGAACCACAAGATCCTTGCCTACCTCCGGCGCTACCAGGATGAAAATCTCCTGAT
The DNA here is from genome assembly GCA_964475175.1 of uncultured Dehalococcoidaceae bacterium. Lineage (GTDB taxonomy): Bacteria > Chloroflexota > Dehalococcoidia > Dehalococcoidales > RBG-16-60-22 > CAYYVO01. The sequence goes on from CAYYVO010000007.1 coordinate 10,697, forward strand.
GGTAGCCAATCTTTCCCATACGGCACAGCAAACCCAGATTGACCTCTCCGAGTTCAAAGACTATCGACCTGTCGACCTCTTCGGAAGGGTGGAGTTCGCCTCTATCACCGATAATAGATACTTTTTTACACTCAGTCCCTACGCCTTCTACTGGTTTTCTCTGGAATCCCAGCCCGCGGAGTCCACCCGCCTTCGCGCCTTGCCCCCGGAGGAAGTCAGGGAAGTCCCGCTGGTGCGTGAATCCGCGGTAAGTCTATTCGGCAGGAAAGAAAACTGGTTTGTCCTGGAAGCCTTGCTACTGGACTACGTTCAGGGCAGGCGCTGGTACCGCGGCAAAGCCCGTGAGGCCTGGGCAGCGGAGATACAGGATATCGTGCCCATGCGTTTTGGTAATTCGACCGCCCATGTCACCCTGCTGGAAGTTGAGTATCGGGTAGGAGAGCCTGAAACGTACATTATCCCTCTCGTTGCTACCACGAGCGAACGTGAGGCGGAGATAAGCAAGGAGTATCCTCAAGCAATTATCGCCAGATTAGGACAGCGCGATAATAGCAGCCCTTCGATACTAATCGACGCGATGGTCGACCGTGACTTCTGCAATTTCCTGGTAGCCGCGATAAGGGGGCGTCGAATCTTTAAAGGGAAGAGTGGCGAAATATCCGCTTCACTGACGCGGTTTCTTCGGAGTTTTAGCACCTCATCGTTAAAAGACCTGGAAACGAGTCAGATGAAAGTCGAGCAGAGCAATACATCAGTAGTCTATGGAGACCAACTTATCCTCAAGCTGTTCAGGCGGCTCGAAGAGGGTATCAATCCCGATGTGGAGATAGGGCGTTTTCTCACTGAAAACACGCCTTTTACTAACATATCCCGGGTAGCAGGTTCGCTTGAATACCGCCGCGGCCGCCGGAAAGCGATAAGCCTAGCTATCCTCGAGCAGTTTGTACCCAATGAGGGAGATGCCTGGCAGTATACCCTGGACTCCCTGGAACGTTACTTTGAGGAGGTGCTGGCACACCCGACGGTGCAGGTCCCGCCTATTCCTAAAAAGCCCCTGCTGTCAATGCTCAAGGAGCCGCCTTCCCTGGCTAAAGACACAATCGGTGCTTATATGACCTCGGCACAGCTCCTCGGCCAGCGTTCCGCCGAACTTCACATCGCGCTGGCTTCGGGTGTGGAAAACGCCGACTTCGCCCCGGAACCATTTACCCTGATGTACCAGACATCTCTGTATCAATCCCTCCGGAGTTACACCATCAGAACGATGCAACTGCTACGGGAACGTCTGAAGTACCTGCCGGAAGATACACGCGAAGATGCCCGTACCGTGCTCGATATGGAAAAGACCATCATCGACCGCTATAACCTGATTCGCCGCGGTAAAATTACCGCCTCGCGTATACGCTGTCATGGTGATTATCACCTGGGGCAGGTACTTTATACCGGTAATGATTTTATAATTATCGACTTCGAGGGGGAACCGGCACGCTCATTGAGCGAGCGTCGTCTCAAGCGTTCGCCGCTCCGGGATGTAGCAGGCATGATACGCTCCTTCCACTACGCGGGACATACCGCCATTAGTAAACAGGTATCGCTACAGGCGAATCCGGAAGATGCTGTTCCTCTGCTGATGCAGTGGGCTCAATACTGGTATACCTGGGTGACGGTTGAATTCCTGAACAATTATTTGAGCACCATCGGCAGCTCCGGCTTACTGCCGGAAGACCCTGAAAAACTTAAAATCCTCCTGGACGCCTTTCTGCTCGATAAAGCACTTTACGAAGTCGGATATGAGCTGAACAACCGGCCCGACTGGGTTAGAGTACCCCTCCAGGGAATACTGCAAATGCTGGCGGCGGAAGGATTAGAGTAACTACCGATGACCCCGCAGAGAAGCAAAGAATCGCAAAAATCCGTCGAGGAAAAGCCTGCAGGCATTCGCTATGATGTATCCTTGTTGACCGACGAAGACCTCCGCCTGTTTAAGGAAGGCTCTCATTATAGACTCTATGAGAAGATGGGGGCGCATCCTCTCACTGTAGACGGCACCGCCGGAACTTACTTCGCCGTCTGGGCGCCCAACGCTCGTGAAGTATTCGTCATTGGCGATTTTAACAACTGGGACAGGACCCGCCACCGGCTGCAGCAGCACGGAAAATCCGGCATCCATCAAGGATTTATTAGTGGCGTAAGCTCCGGTAGTTCCTATAAATATCATATTTCCTCCCGTTATCATAACTATACTGTCGATAAAGCCGACCCTTTTGCGTTTTTCAGTGAGATGTCCCCCCGGATAGCCTCGATAGTTATGGACCTGGATTATACATGGGGAGACGGGGAGTGGATGAAGGAACGCCGTGAAAAGAACGCACTGGATGCTCCAATGTCCGTCTACGAATTACATCTCGGCTCCTGGCGGAGGGTGTCTGAAGAAGGCAACCGGTATCTCACCTATCGCGAGCTCGCCCCCAAGCTCGCTGATTATATAATCAAAACGGGCTTCACTCATGTGGAATTGCTGCCGGTCATGGAGCATCCTTTCTACGGCTCCTGGGGCTACCAGACCACCGGCTATTTTGCCCCCACCAGCCGCTACGGCACCCCGCAGGACCTCATGTACCTTATCGACTGTCTTCACCAGCATAATATCGGCGTGATTCTGGACTGGGTTCCCTCCCACTTCCCCGCTGACGAATACGCCCTGAATTTCTTTGACGGGACACACCTCTACGAACACAAAGACCCCCGGCAGGGCATTCACCCCGAGTGGAAGAGCAATATTTTCAACTATGGGCGTAACGAGGTTAAGAGCTTCCTGAACAGCAGTGCTTTGTTCTGGCTGGACAAATACCACGCCGACGGCATAAGGGTGGATGCCGTGGCCTCCATGCTCTACCTGGACTACGGCCGCAAGGAAGGTAAATGGGTACCTAATAAATACGGCGGTCGTGAGAATCTGGATGCCATTGTCTTCCTGAAACAGCTTAACGATATTATTTACAGCGAATATCCTGACGTGCAGACCATCGCTGAGGAGTCCAACGCCTGGCCGATGGTATCGCGTCCCACTAATCTTGGCGGGCTGGGCTTCGGTATGAAATGGGATATGGGTTGGATGCACGATACCCTGGAATACATGAAAAAGGACACGGTTCACCGAAAGTACCATCAGAATAACCTGACCTTCCGCATGATGTACGCCTTTCATGAAAACTTTATCCTGCCCCTCTCCCACGATGAGGTCGTTTACGAAAAAGCCTCCCTGCTGGCGAAGATGCCGGGTGATGATTTACAGAAATTCGCCAACCTGCGGCTACTTTTCGGGTATATGTACGCCCAACCCGGTAAAAAACTATTGTTCATGGGGGGAGAGTTCGGCCAGTGGCGGGAGTGGGCCCACGAGGAAAGCCTGGAATGGCACCTTCTGCAATATCCGCCCCACTCGGGTCTCCAGCAGTGGGTTGCCGACCTCAATGAGTTTTATCGAAGCCATCCGGCCCTCTACCAGGTGGACTTCGAATCAGCGGGCTTCGAGTGGATTAACTGTAATGACACCAGGCACAGCATCATCAGTTTTATCCGCAGGGGACACTCGGAAGACGATATCTTGATTATAGTCTGTAATTTCTCTACGAAGGCGTTTCTCAGACACAGGATAGGCGTGCCGCTGCCGGGGGAGTGGCGGGAAGTACTTGACAGCGATGCTGAAAAATATGGTGGGAGCGGTCAGGGCAACCGGCGGGCTATAAAGTCTGAAAACATACCCGAGCACGGTCGAGAAGATTCCATTACACTGAAGGTACCGCCTCTGTCGGCGGTATTTTTACAGAGGACAGACTAATAATATCGTCCTTATCGGGTTAGTCCACCTTTATTCGCAGTTTGCTGCCCAGAGAACTAAAAGCTTTAATCCACTCCGCCGCTGAGGAGTCTCCACGTTCGGCTTCCTGCTTGAATGCCGGATATTTAGACTGCAACATCTCCCAGTAAATGTTCTGTACTTTCCACAGGTCCACTTCGAAAGGTGTGGTATGCGACAGAGATACCACACCGATAAGGGTTTCGAGTAAATCTATGTCTTCAGGCACATCTGCGAAAGCCGTCATCAAACTCTCCAGATTGCCTTGAAGCTCGTAGCCGATACCCTCGGTATCGAGTTCAATTTCCAATGATTCCGCTGTATCCACCAGGGTGTGGATGTTTTCGATATCAAGCGTATCACTGCCTACGGCACGGTGCAGGTCAGTATTTATAATCAGTTCCGCTGCTGAACGGAACGCCTTTGGAAGGGGGGTGCCGAGTTCGGAAAGGAAATGCATCGGCGGGTAGTGGTGCTCGTACAGCTGCCGGTAAGCTGTTTCAATCTCAAACATGGTAGATTCCAGAATATAATCTAAAATCTTACGCTGCTCATCGCGGAAGAGAGATTTCAGGGAGTAAGCAGCACCGCCGAAATGCCTGTCAAGCAGGCGGATGACCTCGGTGAAATCGGCGGCCGCACAGGCTAGTGTTGTTTCGCTGACCATTTTCTGGTAAGCTTCTTCTTCCTGATACTCGCAGACACCGGCGTTGATAACATGGTCGCCGAAGTGGAAAACCCCGAAACAGCGTACCGCTGACTCCCCGGTTATTTCGGACACTATTTTAATTCTCCCCACCGCCAGCCGGCTTTTACCGCACTCTGCCGTCTTATAATCCTCGTTATAAATAGAAAAGCAGTAGATAGCAGTTTCTTCGTCGTATTCCTCGAAGAGAGAACTGATAGCATAGTGGGCGGCTACCTTGTCGAAGTCCGCCATGGCCGACCTGGTATGCTTTTCATAGATTTGGCGACCATCCCTCTCACTGGGGACATTGCTTTCCGCCCTCTCCAGCAGCTTTAAAAAATTCTCTTCTAAATCGTCACCGAACATTTCCTGCGCCAGTTTTACCACCCGCCCGGCATACTGGATTACCTGCAATGTCTCGATGCGGGACAGGTCATCGAAGAACCAGCCGCAGCTGGTATACATGAGCAAGGCATGCCTCTGGAGCTCCAGGAGTTTCAGTGCTTTTACTTTCTCGTCTTCAGCCAGCTCATGAGTGGCGTATTCTTTAAAGAACTTATCAATCGTAACCGGGGTGCAGTCGAGGATAACCTCGATATAGCCGTCACGCGCCGCCCAGGGGTCTTTCAGGTACTTTCTAGCATTCTCCTCATACTGACCG
>CAYYVO010000008.1:0-15262 GCA_964475175.1 uncultured Dehalococcoidaceae bacterium
CGTTGCGCTTGGTGAAAATGTAGTTTTTCATCCGCGGGTTCCAGCGACCCGTCTGATGCCCGAAGTGCGCTCCGGCTTCCAGGAGCTGTTTGATTGTTGCTGTATCTGGCAAGTTATCTGACCTCCCTTGGTATATTAATCATAAGTGTTCAGGATGCAGGTCTTTATTTAGTATATCATAACTTCAGCAGGCCGACAATAGCCTTATGTTAAGGGACTTCCTGAATCCGGAATATTTAGCCGGTTAGAGTACGTGGAATAAAATAGATATCAATGTTATCATGCCTCTTGGTATTGACAGCACGGATGTTTTATTATATAGTTAATTCAGAACAATTGTTCGCTATGCAGCAGGACCTGCGAAAAACGTGAAGAAAAAACTATCAGATAAGCAGCAGAGAATTATCAACTATATTGACCGCTTTCTGAACGATAGGGGTTATCCGCCGTCTATCAGGGATATACAGACGGGTTGTGATATCAGCTCCACGTCGGTGGTCGACTATAATCTGAAGATACTTGAAGAGCGTGGCCATATACGCCGTCACGCCGAGGTCTCACGGGGTATCATGCTTCTTAACCGCACTACAGCCGGAGATTCTTTGATGCCGGTGCCGGTTATCGGCATGATAGCCGCCGGTGAGCCGATACCCGTGCCGACGTCTGATAGCTGGGATGCGACGGCCGGCTCCGAGACTATGGGAGTGCCGCGTGAGCTTACCCGTGATAAGGAAGGCATCTACGCGCTGCGGGTCAGGGGTATGTCCATGGTAGATGCCCTCATCAATGATGGCGACATCGTCCTCATGCAGCACGTAAATGCCGTAGATAACGGAGAGATGGCCGCTGTATGGCTTAAGGGGGAAAAAGAGGCCACCCTCAAAAAGGTCTATATGGAACCTGACCGTATTCGTCTGCAGCCTGCCAACAGCCAGATGCAGCCGCTATATGCCGCACCGGATAATGTTGAAATTCAGGGCAGGGTAATAGCAGTTATCCGGCAGATGTCCTGATTCGAAGCTATTTATCGTAGACCGGGGTGCACCAGTACATATATCCGGGGTGGTTGCCGGTGATGACCTTCACGTAGAGTTCCTGCAGTTTGGCGGTAATTTCGCCTATCTCGCCGTTTCCTATCTTGCGGCGGTCTATCTCGGCCACCGGAGTTACGTGTGCGGCGGTACCGCTGAGGAAACACTCATCAGCTATATATAGCTCGCTGCGGTCTATCGGGCGTTGTTCTGTCTTTATCCCCAGCTCTTTTTCGGCCAGCTCTATTACCGTATTGCGGGTAATACCCATGAGGATATTGTTGTATGTGGCGGGAGTAACCATTGTGCCGTCTTTCACCAGGAAGATATTCTCACCGCTCCCCTCGGAGACGTGCCCGTCCGGTGAAAGCATGATAGCCTCGTCGAAGCCGTTGCTGACGGCTTCCGTTTTTGCCAGGGCGTTATTGATATAGATGCCGGCGGCCTTAATCTGGGGAGGAATCACATTATCCTCCGGCCTGTGCCAGGTGGAAACTGCGCACCGGGCCATATCCACGTCAAGATAGGGCCCCCACGGAATAACGAACACAAAGAAGTCATCGTCCAGGCCGTGCAGTCTGACACCCAGTGCCTGGGAGCTTTTATAGCCCACCGGCCTGATGTAAACATCTTCGTGAAAACCGCACTTCGCTACAAGCTCCACAGTCTTCTCACACATCTCATCGATGGAATACGGCAGGGTGATATTCAGCACCTTGCAGCCATTTACCAGACGCTCGTAGTGCTCTTTCAAACGGAAAATGTACGTCTGCTTCTGCTCGCTGTTCCAGTTGCCCCTGATGCCTTCAAAGACCGCCGAACCGTAGTGGAAGGCATTGGTCATTATTCCAATCTTGGCGTCTTCCAGCGGTATGAACTCTCCCTGAAAAAAGGCGTAAGACGGCATGGCATAGACTCCTTTCTAATAACGTTAATTATAGCTTCTCCGGAGGTATAAAAACAAGTGGGGTTATTACTGTAACATGGCCTCGTGGTATAATACCACATCATATGAATACACCGGATACCGGGAAGCTTAACCGACTCAGGATGCTCGCCTGGTGCAAAAAGAGACTCCTCCCCGCGGCGGGCCTGGTGATTGCTATCGGCATCATGTTCGGTATAGTGTACCTGTACCTGCAAAACCCCAACATCTTTAAAGAGCTGAGGGCCTTCGGATATCTCGGCGCTTTTCTCATTAGCATCATATTAAACGCTACCATCATTCTGCCGGTCAGCAACATGGCGGTAATAATGACGCTGGGGGCGACACTTCCCACGCCTGCTTTTGTCGGATTATTAGGGGGGCTGGGGGCCGCTATCGGAGAGATGACGGGATACGTGGCCGGGCGCAGCGGCCGCCGGCTTCTAACGAAAAGCGGGGTATATCTCCGTATAGAAACATGGGTTAAGAGGTGGGGGTGGATAGCCGTCTTTTTCATGTCCATTTTCCCGTTTGTGTTCGATATCGTCGGGATTATCGCCGGTGCGCTGCGCATGCCGCTGTGGAAGTTCTTCGTGGCCTGCTGGCTGGGGAGGACTATATCCTACACTTTTATGGCTTACCTTGCCTCGTGGGGATTCAAGGCCATACCCTGGTTCAATTAGCGCTGCTTGATTCTAATAACCAGTATTGAGCCAATAACAAAATATGCCAGGCAGACCAGCAGCATGAAATCATAACCGAGTCCAGCGCTCTTTCCGTTAAAGAAGTCGATAGCCGGGCCTATGGCCCGCGCCAGAGCGGCCCCGCCTGCGGTGGCCATATTGGTAATACCGAGGTACCGGGCCTCTTCTCCTTTTACTACAAGGTCAGTGGCAAGCGCCCAGTTGGTACTGTTAAAAGCCCCCATGGCCACACCAATAATTGCGGCAGCCCATAATATCGTGCCGTATTCCTGCGATAATGCGATTATTGCAATTCCCACGGCGCCGAGGAGTCCCGACGCCATGGTAATGGGCTTTCGGCCGACTCTATCGGAGAGATAGCCGGCTGGCCAGACCACAATCAACATCCCTGTAACGGCGAATATGGAAAAACGGGCCGTTGCCTCGGCGGGATTGGTAACGCCGATGACATCTCTGAGGAAGTACAGGGCAAACTGCTGAATGGTGGTGAAAGCCATGTAAACGAGCAGGCGGGAAGCCAGAAACCACACTATGTCCCGATTGGCTAAGATTTCCCTGACGGTGTGATACAACACTGACAGTACTGAAGTCCTGTGATTGCTACCTGTTGCTTGCGGTTCTTTTACCATAACGACCGTGGTAATAACGGTTCCCAGCAGTACTACGGCTAATATACCCAGAACCAGCCATAACCACTCGCTACCTTCTCCGGCGTAATAGCGGTCCATGAAAAGGCTGGCGAGATATACCAGAATTACACCGCCTACAATTTCAAGCAAGGCCTTGACTCCTGAAGCCACCCCCCGCTTGCCCTCCGGCACCAGGTCAGGGATAAAGGCCTGGAAGGGTCCTTGCGCTGTATTGGTGGCCAGTTGCAGCAGGCAGTAAACAATAAATATGGCGGCGAAACCACCGGCCAGTCCGATGCCGGGGATAATCAGCAGAGCGATAATCCCCCCGATTAATACATAGGGTCGGCGTCGGCCCCATCTGGAGCCGGAACGGTCGCTGATAGCTCCAGCTATCGGCTGAGTGAGCATTGCCAGAAACAGGCCTGAGAGTGTCAGTAGACCGAGATATGTGTTTTTCTGTGCTTCGGGGATGAAATCCAGAAGCCGCAGCGGCAGGATAATAGTGTGCAGGCTCTGCCAGATGGCTGTCAGGGCAAAGCCGAAGATGGTTATCTTGACATAATCACGACGGCGAAAATGTGTGCTGCTTTCGTTGGGTATGGTCATTGTTTTTCCAAGCATAGCAGAGACAGGTAGTACCGGGCAACATAGGAAAATACTGATTTTATTAAGCAGGTACATTCGGTATATAATCAAGTAGCAGCTTTTACGAAGACTCATATTAAGATATGGCAGAACGCTATCCCCTGATAGAAGAGATATACAGGGCACCCGAAGCCGCCCGGTGCTTCGATGCCTTTACCCCCCGGCCTTTCAGCTTTTTCCTGGACAGCGGCATGGACCCGGCCAGGCTGGGGCGTTACTCCTTCATGGGCAGCGACCCCTTTCTGGTAATGAGGAGTCGGGGCGATGCCGTAACTGTTATCAAAGAAGGGGTGGAGGAAGTTAGACGGGGAAATCCGTTCGATATCCTCGGAGAGTTTCTGGATACCTATACCCTCGATAGGAACGGGATGGATATACCGTTCGTGGGCGGGGTGGTAGGATATCTCAGCTATGACCTCTGCCACTTCATCGAGCGCCTGCCGACCACGGCTGTCGATGACCTGCAGCTTCCCGAATGCTATATGGCTTTTTACGATGCCGTTGTAGCCTTCGACCACCGGGAAAACAGGGCGTATATCGTATGCACCGGGTTCCCCGAGTTGGATGAGGATAAAAGGCAAAGCCGGGCCGCGGAAAGACTTAAAAAGCTAAAGGACATGATATCGGAGCCTCCGCCGGTAGCAGAAAGAGAAGATAAACTCGCCGGTGAAGGGATTGTACTCAAGGCCAACTTCTCTCACGAGGGGTACCTGGAGGCGGTGGCTACCGCCCGCGAGTATATCTGCGCTGGTGACATCTTCGAAGTGAACCTCTCGCAGAGGTTCGTTGTAGATATGCCTCTCCCGCCGTACGAGCTGTATAAACGATTGCGCAGTATAAACCCGGCACCGTTCGCCAATTATTTCAACTTCGAAGGCGTCAGTATCGTCGGCTCCTCGCCGGAGAGGTTTCTTAAACTTACAGGCGACCGGGTAGAGACGCGTCCCATCAAAGGCACAAAGCCCCGCGGCAAGACCCCGGAGGAAGACAAGGCGCTGGCTGAAGGCCTCGTCAGCAGCGTCAAGGACCGCGCCGAGAACATGATGATTGTCGACCTGGAGCGGAACGATATCGGGCGAGTCTGCCGCTACGGCACGGTAAAGGTCACCGAGCTTGCCATCCTTGAGACCTATCCCACCGTTTTTCACCTGACCTCCACGGTGGTGGGCCAGTTGAGGGAGGATAAAAACCGCATCGACCTCCTCAAGGCCACGTTCCCCGGCGGCTCTATCACCGGCGCCCCCAAAGTGCGGTCTATGGAGATAATCGACGAGCTTGAACCGACCCGACGCAGCGTTTACACCGGCTCGCTGGGCTACCTCGGCTTCAACGGGGACATGGATTTAAACATCGTCATCAGGACGATTATCGTTAAAGATGTTCGGGCATATTTTCAGCTTGGCGGGGCCATTGTCTACGACTCCGAGCCGGAGGCGGAATACATCGAGACCCTGGACAAGGGCAGGGCGCTGATAGAGGCGCTCAACCTGTCGTCGGGGGGAGAAGTGAAGATAGTAACGTGATTCTTATAATAGATAACTACGATTCGTTTACCTACAACCTGGTGCAGTATCTAGGCGAGCTGGGGCAGGAACCGGTGGTCTATCGCAACGACGCCATAACCCTGGAAGAAATAGAGTCGATGTCCCCGAGTCACATCATTATTTCTCCCGGGCCATGCACGCCGCTGGAGGCCGGTATCTCTAACGATGTTATCCGGCAGTTTCGCGTTAAAATACCTATACTGGGGGTGTGCCTGGGTCACCAGTGTATCGGCTACGTGTACGGCGGCCAGATTACCCGGGCAAGACTTCCCGTGCATGGCAAGGACTCTGTTATTCATCACGACGGCCAAACAGTATTCAAAGGTATAGAATCGCCCCTCAGGGGAGGACGGTATCACTCGCTGGTTATCGATGCCAATTCCGTGCCGCAATCACTTGAAGTCTCGGCGAAAACCGACGATGGTGTTATAATGGCAGTCAGGAACCGGCGGGATATGGTGGAGGGGATACAGTTTCACCCGGAGTCCGTCATGACGCCGACAGGACATGATATCCTGTCTAATTTTCTGGGCATGACAGTGCCCGCAGAAAGGTAGCGATGGAAGAGAAAGTTTATCTGAATGGTTCGCTGGTGCCGGTTTCTAAAGCGCATATTTCCATTTTTGACCACGGTTTTCTGTATGGCTACGGACTGTTCGAATCGATGCGGGCGTATAACGGTAAAATCTTCCTGCTGGAAAGGCATATAAAGAGACTGCTCACTTCGGCGGGGGTAATCGGTCTCGGGGACAAGCTTGCCGGTATCGACCTCGCTCAGGCCTGCATGGATACGCGGGAGGAAAACAAGCTGAAGGACGCGCGTATTAGGATTACCGTTACGGGAGGAGAAGCGGATAAGTACCCATGGTCGGATATAGACAGCAAGCCCACGGTGGTGATAACTGCCCGTAAATATCAGCCCTTTACTGCTAAGAAATATCAGCAGGGATTCAAGGCTGGCATTGCCTCGGTACGCCGCAACCGGCAGTCGTTGGTCGCCACGATAAAATCGACCAACTATCTTGCCAGCGTACTTGCCAGGAAGGAAGCCGCCGCACAGGGTCTGGACGAGGCTTTGCTCCTTAACGACGACGGCTTTATAGCCGAAGGCGGTACCTGCAACGTCTTTTTCGTGAAGTCATCGAGGCTGGTAACGCCGTCCCTTGATAGCGGTATCCTGCCGGGAATTACCCGGGACATGGTAATAGAGCTGGCTGAAGAGCTTGACATAATCGTTACAGAAGGCACGGTGGGTATCGGTATTATCAAGCAGTGCGATGAAGCTTTCCTGACCAACGCGGTCATGGAGATAATGCCCCTGACTGAAGTCTGTGATGCAACTGGAGATAAGGTGACTATCGGCACAGGGAAACCGGGTAAAATCACGCGGCAGCTAATGGCTGCCTATAAAGAAAGGGTGAAGAAGGAGACCGAACAGGACTAGTTTCAGCCTACCAGAATTCCATCTGAGTGATGTTCTCGGTATCCCGGATAATCACCCTGATTCTTCGCTGAATAGACTTATCAGCAATCGGCTCAACTTCTGAAACCGGGATTCCCTCATCGTTCTTGGCCGCCTGCCATCTGACGATATAGCCGGGTACCAGCACGCTATTATAGTCGGCCGTACCGCAGCAGGAGGAATCGATTACCGCCTGGCTGAGGATGTAGAGCACCTCACGTCCCTCATAAGGAAGCCATACCTCTTTCTTTGGCGTGTAATAGCCGGCTGGCGCCTCGATATCGCGGTTTAGTTCCTGATGAGTATATTTCGCAGTCATACGCCGTGACCTCTTCAGGGATTAGTCGTCTCGACTTCGAGCCCGGTGGATTCCGGCAACCCCAGTATTATATTCATGTTCTGGACGGCCGCTCCGGAAGCTCCTTTACCCAGATTATCAAAGCGTGCCGAGAGCAAAATCCTGTCCTCGCCACCGGATACGAATATCTCCAGGCTATTCGTGCCGTTGCAGTCTGTAAAAGTCAGAAAGCCATTTTTCAGGTAATCATCCGGCGGATACGGCATCACTTTAACAAACTGTTCTCCGGCATAATATTCAGCCAGCGTTTCCCTGATATCCGCAGCCGAAAGATGCTTGTTTAGGTGGTAGCTTATCAGCGGTATCGAGATGATTTCGCTGCTGTACACGTTGACCAGGGTGGGAGCAAAGACCGGCGGCCGGTTCAATCCAACGACTTTGGTCATTTCAGGTACATGCTTATGGTTCAGCGCCAGCGAATAGGGCCGGGGATCTTTAATATAGTCTGGCGTATTACCGTCCTGATAATCGGCAATCATGGCCTTTCCGCCGCCGCTGTATCCGGCCACGGCATGGCAGGAAACCGGATAATCCGGAGAAACAATACCTTGAGCTACCAGCGGATAGAGCATCAGGACAAAACCGGTGGCATGGCAGCCGGGCACGGTAATTCTCTTTGATTCTTTTATCAGAGTTCTCTGTTCTTTCTTGAGTTCGGGGAGGCCGTAAACCCAACCCTCCGCCACGCGGTGGGCGGTTGAACCGTCTATGACACAAACCGAACTGTTTGTTATCAGGCTGACAGACTCGCGTGCGGCGTCATCCGGCAGGCAGAGAAAGACGATATCCGCTTCGTTTAACAGCCCCTTTTTAGCTTCAGAGTCCTTGCGTTTCTCAGCGGGTATCTCGATAATATCAATATCTTTTCTTGCGTTCAGCCGCTCATGCAGTTTCAGACCGGTGGTGCCGTGCTGGCCATCAACGAACACCGTCTTTTTCTTAGCCATCTCCCGAGACCTCTTTTATGTCGTCCTGATTTTTAGTATAACATACGCATGAACCGATTTATACTGAAGAAAAATGGGCAGATGGCCCTTTTGTGTCGGTATTAATTACCAACCTGCATTAAATTAACGTTTGTTACATTATAAAAACCCAGATTTACACGTGAAAACCCCTTGACATGAGCATAACAATGGTTTATTGTTTATAGCAAATACCCGTACGGAAGGAGGATACCAATGGAAGCATATTGTGTGAAATGCCGTGCCAAGAAGGAGATGAAGAATCCTAAGGCCATAACAATGAAGAATGGCAAACCGGCGACGCAGGGTGAATGCCCGGCCTGCGGCACCAAGATGTTTAGAATCGGCAAGAGCTAAAGCCGGTAACATAAGGGATTTATATATAAAGGGCTGGATATAATCTATTAGAGGATATCCAGCCTTGTTTTGTGCTTAAGAGAGTGCGTTTAGCCTGATTAATATGATTAAGAACCGGCTACATACTTTTTTACGAGGTCGGTGGTATTGACTGCATTGAGTTTGTGGTAGATTAGAGAGAAACGGTTTTCCAGTTCCATCATTATCCTGCTGAAATTGGGCTCCGGTATGCTCCAGAGTTCCTTTTTAAAGTCACCGAAGGTTTTCTTGCGCGTCTTGTAATAGAACTGTTCCTGAGTATCATCCTCTTTTTTCTCATTAATGTATTTAGTATCGATACGCTGGTGTATCTTGTCCAGCAGGTCTTTGGGGAAGTCAGGGCTATCGTATATGATATTCTGGAACCCGGTAGCGAGATGTACTTCTACAGTATCAACCTGCGGGAACATATCAAAGGCATCATCGGGTAGTGTGGAGGCGCCGTGCTGTACCGCCCCGCCCATTCCGTATTCCTCACGCGCTATCCTGGAAAGCTCTTTCAGAGTATCGAAATCGATTTTGACATCGGCAATAGAGCCGTCGGCCAGAACCACGCCGCCATGGGCGGTGCCGGTCTGTATGCTTATCTTGGAGATTCCCCTGATGCCGGAACCCAGCTTGCTTTGATACACGTTCATAAACGCCCTGAGGTCGGCGGCAGTGCTGTTGCCCCTGCCTATCTCACCTATCTCCCCGCCCACAGATACAGTCACGCCTTTCGGCTCGATGCCGCGTATAAAACGGGTCATATCGGCCGTAATCTGAGAATTTGTTGCCTGCTGCTCTTCCAGGTCTTCCTTGGACAAATCGACTACGGTCGACGCATCTATATCTATGTTGTAGAAACCGGCAGTGACGGAGGCACGTATCAGCTCTCTGATGTCTTTGAGCTCGCCCTCAGGGTCCTCCCGGTACATGGCCCGCCTTACCTGATAATGGTCACCCTGTATAAAGACCGGGCCGCGGAAGCCTTCCTTTATACCGGCGGCCAAAACGCAGGCAGCATATTCAGCGGGGCTCTGTAAAGTATACCCGATCTCAGAACGGGCAATTTCAAAAATAAAAGCACCCACATTGTCTTTGATCGCCGCCCTGAAGACAGCTCTGGCTACGTCATAGGTGATGCCGCGTATATTTATGGCGGGTACGGTTATACCTTTGTAAAGACCCTTACCGGCGGCATCATAAAGACCCTGGATGCTGGCAGGAAAGATACCATCATTGATCGCAGTCTCGCGGATTATTCGCTGATGTTCCTCCCTTGTCGGGGCATCGGCTCCGAAAACGGCCTGCTCAATCAAGTTATCGATATTATTCTGTTGAGATTTTAACTCTGTCATATATTTAATTATATCCCTTTCTCAGTCGCGGTTCAAAATAGTGCGGCGTCCGTTATATCTTTCTTTGTCATACCGGGTGGCTACATCCACCAGGTTCAACTTTCCGTATATCTTTTCCAGCGGACAATATGTAATTTGTCCGTCTCTATGACATATCAAGTTACCAAATTTCCCTCTCTCCACGAGGTCGACGGCGGCAATACCGAAATATCTGCCCATCCTGCGGTCATAAGCGCAGGGGGCCCCGCCGCGCTGGAGATGGCTCAAGGTGACACTGCGCGTTTCCAGACCGGTGCCTTTTTCGATTTCCCTGGCGACATATTCGCCGATGCCGCCCAGGGCTTTATGACCGAAACTGTCCGCACCCTCTTTTTTTACAACCTCCGTGCCGCCCACGGGCTTGGCTCCCTCGGCAGCGATGATGATGTTATACCTGTTGACGTACTCTTTGCCCTCAGCGACCAGTTGGTTGACTTTTTCCATGGAGAAATCGCATTCCGGGATTAAAATCAAATAAGCCCCGCAGGCCTCTCCACCTTCCAGCGCCAGCCAGCCGGCGGTACGTCCCATTGTCTCTACGACGAATATCCTTTTATGCGAACCGGCAGTCGTCCTCAGCCTGTCGACCTCCTCGATGATGACGTTAAGGGCAGTTTCGTACCCCAGGGTATAGTCCGTTGAGGGGAGGTCCTTATCGATTGTTTTGGGGATGCCGATAACATTGACACCCTCTTTGTAAAGCCTGGTCGCAATGGCCAGGGTACCGTCACCTCCGATGGCTATAACGGCGTGCAGGCCGAGTTCCTGGATATTCCTAATCACTATGTGAGATTCGTCGTCCTTGGAGGTCTCCCTGGATTTATAGGGACTCCAGCGGGTTGTCCCCAGCATGGTGCCGCCGTACCTGTCCCACGTTCTGACAACGTCGGGATTCAGCTGAGTGATAAAGTCATCGATGGTTTTAAGATTGCGGGGGTCAACGTCTTTAAGGCCTTTCCACCCGTCCCTGATCCCAACAACCTCGTAGCGGATGTTTCTTCCCCGGGCCAGTGGCTCATCCATGGCTGTTTTCACCACCCATTTAAGGGCGGGATTTAATCCGGCACAGTCGCCACCGCCTGTCAATACACCTATTTTTCGGGTCTGCACATGCACAGTAACGCCATTATAAGTGTATTATTACCGGCTGTCAATGAGCACAAAAGCTTAATATTATTAGAAAACTAGCTTTTCCGTTTGCTCATCTTAAACCAGGGGTGAAAACTAATAATGGAGTCGGGAGGCATGGGGCGCTGCCCGTCTCTTTTCATGGTTATCTCCATAGCCATCAGATAATCCGCAATGCGGTCCGGCATGAGAAAGTGCTCGCTGACATATTCCCTGGCGGTCTGTCCCATTATTACGGCAGCCTTGGGATTTTTCAGCAGGTGGATAACCCTTTGTCCCGTTTTCTGCGGACTCTCGTAAAAGTATCCGGTATCACCGTCCCTGATTTGCAGCGGAATGGCGCCAACATTAGCCGCAATGACGGGCTTGGCCTTCCATAACGCTTCGGTAATGACCAGCCCGAAACCCTCCCGTGTCGAAGGCTGCATGATGACGTCGGCCGAACGTTGAAGGGCATTTACTTCTTCCCAGTTTTCCTCCCGGTTATCCATGGGCAGGTTGAGTATGCGAATATAATCGTCATTCTTTGTATCTTCCTGCAGCTGGGAGAATATCCGTCCGCCTTCCGGGTCATCGCTGGCCATTCCGCCGGCCAGTATCAGCTGGCACTTCATCTCTTTTCTGATGTAGCGGAAAACGGCAATAGTCCTTTCGATGCCTTTCCAGGGATCGAATCTGCCAACCTGAACAATAGTAGGTATGCTGGTATCTAACTCATACTTATCAAGCACCTCGTCTATTTCTTGCGGGCTAAGCTCCCGGTTTTTCTCCGATAGCGGATCGATAAACGGGGGTATGATAAAGCTGGGGAGAGGCCAGCGCGTTACGACATAATGAGCTGCGGAGAATATGGCGGCATCGTACCACTGTATCCAGTTGGTCATGAAGTCCCAGAGCCCGGGAGTGGCGTCCATGGGATTTTCTTCAATATCTATATGGCATCGCCAGAGCCACGTGCCGCCGGGCTGTCTGAGGTGTCGGGCAAGGCCAAGCGGTTGGGGGTCATTCACCATGACGACGTCGTAGAAATCGTCGACGATATTCCTGCGAGCGCAGTCGGTGATATTGGAATAATAAGCCCTCTCCATTTCCTGGGTGAAGCTCCCCTGCATGCCCTGGAGAAGATTGTGCAGGCCTTTGGTGCATTCAAAAAACTGTTCGTTCCCGCTGATAATTTTCCAGTCCATCTCGACACCGAGATTGTTGATGAAAGGTACGGAACTAAAAAGCATCTCGGCCACGCCGCCGCCCTGAACGGTAGCATTCAGTTCGAGAACCTGGTGGCCTTGAAGGGCTTTGGCGGCCTCGTGAACTCTCTCGGCTCTCTCATTGCCGATAATCGGCACGTAGTCATCGAGAGACGGTGCGGTAAAGGGGCAGTAATTGAGATGGCGGCTGTAAACAACTCCGTCAATTTCAGGGGCATGTTCCTGGACGGTTTGAATATCAACGGGTTTCTTTTCAGATTTTTGAGGGCCGTTTAGCTTTCTACCGTGACTTTTGATTTGCTGTGATTTCGCTGATATAACCATATTATCAATTCCTTTTTTATATCAGTGTAATTACCTTGTTTTATCGTACAACCACAAAAACTGTTTAAAGTATCACAGATGCATCTCAAGTAATTATCGCTAAATGCAAAAATCCGTCAGTTCAGTTCCTTTTAGTCTAAAAATAAATCGGAGTTATTATAGTCTTATTGAAATATAGCTGAACATACCTTTAGTTCTAGTGTGGTTATAATTAAACTTAATAAAATAATAATAGGTAAGGAGGAGGATATGGACAACGGGGTTCACATCAATACTGTGTCAGGGGTAGCCATGAAAAATCGATGATATAGGTATCAGCTATGGAAATAGGCGATTACTATTAAAATATTGTACAATTTGTATTAGCTTGAGAAAGGGGTGAGAGACACTATGATTGTCGATATATTCTGTCATCATATCTCCAAATCGGTAGGGGAGATAATAAACAAGGGCAAATACTATGGCGCGGGTAAGCAGATGCCGTATCCCGTTCAAAATGCGGATGTTGAGGTGCGTTTAGGGCTCATGGATAAATACGGTATAAACATACAGGCCCTGAGCCAGACAACGCCTGTTCTAATGGGATTCAACGCCGATGAAGCCGCGGAAATATGCCGGCTATCCAACGATGATAATTATACGTTATGCAAGGCTTACCCTGACCGCTTCGTGAACATCTGCATAGTATCACCCCTGGATATGAAAAGCGCTATGGAAGAACTCGAGCGCTGTATCGGGGAGTTGGACTGCCGCGGTATAACCGTTTCCTCGAATATCGAGGGGAAAGGGCTCGATTCTCCTGAATTTTTCCCGCTGTATGAGAAGATGGAGAAGAATGACCTGCCCCTTCTCATTCACCCGACTCACTGGGAGGACTATCCTCTGGTAGACCAGGTGGAAGGCTACCGGCTGATGCAGATGCTCGGCTGGCCTTTTGACAGCAGCCAGGCGGTCTGGAGAATTATAATGGGAGGGGTACTCGACCGCTACCCGGGATTGAAAATAGTAATGCATCATATGGGGGCAATGTTACCGTATTTAGCCCGGAGGGTGGAAGGAAACTATAACAGGAACTGGAAAGCAAAGCTGGGGCACGAGCTTTCACATTACTGGGAGAACATATACGGGGACACCGCCGTCGACGGCACGCTGGCAGCCTATCCGTGCGGGTATGCTTTTTTCGGGCCCGACCGCCTGATGTACGGTTCGGATTATCCTTTCTGCGGTGAAGACGGTGAAGACGTCATCAGAGAGAACCTGGTGGGTGTGCGTGCTATGGAAATACCGAATGAGGATAAAGAAAAAATTCTGGGGAGAAACGCCTGCAGACTGCTGAAAATAAAATAAAAATATCGAAATATTTTTACCAGCTTACACTCGGGCCTGGCTGGACTTATCGGGAAAAAGGGAGTACAATTTTCATTAGATGGGGTTGAACGATGGCTAACAATAGTCAGTCTACCAAGCCCGGTTTATGGTACAGAAGATAAGAGCACTTGGCTCTGCAGAGTCGGTGCTCTTTAAGTTAAGGAGGTAACGATAATGCAGTCCAGTCTGATTGGTAAAATAGAAAAAGCCAAGCGATATGCTCAGGAGACGGAACGGGTTACCTTCGGCGAATTCACTGTCAAATTCCGCGGTGAAAACAGCGATTACGACGTCAGCTATAAAGACGAAAAGTGGCAGTGCACGTGCAGCTTTTTCTCAAACTGGGGACTGTGCAGTCATACCATGGCCATGGAGAGAATCCTGGCCAATATGCTGCCCGAGGGAGCGCTGACGACGCAGTATGACGCAACCAGCCTGTCAACGGAAGGTTAAGCTTATTCGCCGGTAACCTGCTGCAACCCGATACAAGCCTGATTTGGCAATGAATTTCATAGAGAAGCTGGCATATGCCAGCAAAAAGAACAGGAGCCTCCTCTGTGTCGGGCTTGATTCCGACCCGGTTATGATGCCCGAAAAAACAGACCTTTTAGCTTTCAATAAAGCTATCATCGATGCCACAACCGACCTCGTATGCGCCTACAAGCCTAATATCGCCTTCTATGAAGCTCTTGGTAATGAGGGACTGGATGCCCTGAAACGCACACGGGACTATATACCGGACGATATCCCGGTGATAGTTGATGCGAAGCGCGGCGATATCGGCAATACGGCCAGGGCATACGCTAAATCTCTGTTCGACTACTTCAACTTCGATGCTACCACAGCCAGTCCCTACCTCGGCTACGATTCGCTGGAGCCGTTTATCAATTATCATGAGAAGGGTGTGTTCATCCTCTGCAGGACTTCGAACAAGGGCGCCGTAGATTTTCAGTCGCTCTATTGCGAGACCGAAGCTGGACGCAGGATGCTTTTCGAGGTAGTGGCCGAAAAAGTAAATCAGTGGAATACGCATGGCAACCTGGGCCTGGTGGTCGGCGCCACTTATCCGGAAGAGCTGAAAAAAATAAGACGTGAATATCCAGATATGCCAATCCTGATACCGGGTGTCGGGGCGCAGGGTGGGGAGCTCTCAAAAGTAGTTGAGTACGGAGTGGCTTCTAAGCAGGAAAAGA